>JBARQK010000125.1:0-5107 GCA_049643705.1 Saccharimonadaceae bacterium (SeqCode)
TCTTTCTTTTTCTCGGCTTCGGCGACAGCGTCCTCGATAACTTTTTTGTCCTCGTCGGAGATCTTGTCCTTGTACTCGTCGGGCATTTTCTTTGCCTGGTAGATGGCGTTTTCTAGCTGATTTTTAGCATCGACTGCTTCACGCTTTTTCTTGTCTTCATCGGCATGTAATTCAGCTTCTTTTTGTGCCTTTTCGATATCTTCTTTGCTCATGTTGCCAGAGTTTTGGATGGTGATTGATTGCTCTTTGCCGGTTCCTTTGTCCTTGGCAGTTACGTTCAAGATACCGTTGGCGTCGAGGTTAAATGTAACTTCAACCTGCGGAACACCGCGAGGCGCTGGTGCGATACCGTCGAGAACAAACTTGCCCAGAGATTTATTGTCGGCTGCGAACTCGCGCTCGCCCTGGAGGACGTGAATTTCAACCTGTGGCTGATTGTCTGATGCCGTACTGAATGTTTCACTCTTGCTAGTTGGAATAGTCGTGTTGCGCTCGATCAATTTCGTCGATACGCCACCCATCGTCTCGATACCGAGAGATAGTGGAGTAACATCGAGTAACAACACGTCTTTGACATCACCGGCCAGAACACCGCCCTGGATAGCCGCACCGATGGCGACAACTTCGTCAGGATTAACACCCTGCATTGGCTCTTTGCCAAAGATTTTTTTGACCTTTTCAATCACAGCTGGCATGCGGGTCATACCGCCGACTAGAACGACTTCGTCGATATCGCTTGCCTTCAATCCAGCGTCTTTTAGAGCTTTTTCACATGGGCCAGCCGTCTTTTCGACTAGGTCAGACACTAATTCCTTTAGTTTTGCACGGGTCAAGGTGTATTCAAAGTGCTTTGGACCATCAGCATCAGCTGTTAGGAATGGCAGGTTGATCTCGACCTGAGGCGTGCTAGATAGCTCTTTTTTAGCCTTTTCAGCCTCGTCCTTGAGACGCTGCATAGCGGCATTGTCGCCCTTTAGACTGATGCCTTCGTTCTGTTTGAATACGTCTAGGAAATGGTTGACGATACGGTTGTCGAAGTCTTCGCCACCGAGGTGTGTGTCACCGTTGGTTGATTTAACCTCAAATACACCATCACCAAGTTCCAGAATAGAAACGTCAAATGTTCCGCCACCGAGGTCAAAGACCGCGATTTTCTCATCCTTTTTCTTGTCTAGACCGTAAGCTAATGCTGCCGCGGTTGGCTCGTTAATAATGCGCTTTACTTCGAGTCCAGCGATCTTGCCGGCGTCTTTGGTTGCCTGGCGCTGTGAATCGTCGAAATATGCAGGAACGGTGATGATTGCTTCGGTAACTTTTTCGCCTAGGAAAGCTTCGGCATCAGCCTTTAGTTTGCCGAGGATCATGGCGCTGACTTCTTCTGGAGTATAGTCCTTGTCGCCCATCTTTACGGCAACACCGTTTTGATGTTTGACGATGGCAAACGGCATAATGTCGATGTCTTTTTGGACTTCTTTGTCGGTAAATTTGCGGCCGATCAAACGTTTCACGCTATAGATAGTGTTTTTGGCATTCGTAACTCGCTGACGCTGGGCGATCTGCCCAACAATACGCTCACCTTTTTTTGTTATAGCCACTACGCTAGGCGTGGTTCGGTTACCTTCTGCATTGGCGATGACCTCTGGCTTGCCTGCCACCATGTAGGCAACAGCGCTGTTGGTAGTTCCTAAATCTATTCCGATAATTTTGCCCATTTTGTTTCCTCCTATTACTAAGTTCGAGAAGTTAAGTATTCTTATATATTTTAGCACTCTATCGACTAGACTGCCAATAGTTCAATTGTAAATTAATATTAGCACTCATGTCAATAGAGTGCTAATATTTCTTTCGTAGACTATTTTTTAGTTACTTTAACCATGGCAGGACGCAGAACTTTGCCCTGATACATGAACCCAGCCTGTAGCTCTTCGGCCACTACCTCGTGTTCACCTTCGGCTTCATCATCAAACTGTACAGCCTGATGTATCTCTGGATTGAAATGCGTGCCCTGGGAAGCTTTAATGTGCGTAACCTGCAAATCACTCATCATCTTTTCGATTTGTTTCGACAATCCTGCTATACCCTGAGCCCAAGCATTGTTTGCCAATTCCGGTGGCACAACGCTAATCGCGCGCGACAGTGTATCGATAACTGGCAATAGTTTGATGATCGCCGACATCTCGCCGTTACTGCGCGACTGTTTTTTCTCATCATCGACACGTTTGCGATAATTCTCAAAATCAGCACGAGTACGCTGTAAGTCCATCGTTAGTTCTGCGATGTCTTGTTCTACTTCGTCCTGTTTCTTGTGTTCTTTCTTCATATTCTATAGTCCAAAATCTACCTTCTAATTTTTATAGTACTTCTTCGAGCATCGCTCCAGCGTGACGAACTAGGCGCATAGTACGCGCATAGTCCTGACGAGTCGGACCTAGCACTCCGATATAGCTACGATCAGAGTAGGGTGAACGAAAACGACTAATGATGAGGCTTGCACCACTCGCCTTGCCGATAGGATTTTCGGCACCGATATAAACATTTAACGGTTCATTAGGAGCGGCTTCGCGTAGCCAAGGCTCAAGGTTGTCGAGTAAGCGAGCGACTGCCTGGACGTGGTTGCCGTGCAGAAATTCTGGCTGAGCAAATAGGTTACCGATACCGTTCATATATAGTTCGTCACCAATAGTTGCGAGGCCCAGGTTTTGCGTTAGATCGACTAGACTGTCTACGGCACTACGGATGGCGCGGTCGGCTTTGTCTAGATGGGTATTAACCCGCGCTTCGATGGCCCTAGCAGAACGATCGGGCGGCAGGCCAATCACGCTGTCAGATTCATTCAATGTGTTGACGTAGGCTCGATATCCTTTGTCGGTCGGTACGCGTCCAGCACTAGTATGAGGCTGCGCGATCATACCTAGTTCTTCGAGTCTGGCCATCTCTGAACGGATAGTTGCTGATGATACTCCAAACAATTTGGCCAGCGTTACGCTACCAACCGGTAAAGCAATCTCGGCGTATTGTTCGATTATGGCGAAAAGTATAGCTCTCTGTCGCTCTGTCATAATGCTATTTTATATTGCCCTGGCACTCTAGTCAAGTGAGTGCTAGTTCGACAAGTAACTCGTCGTAGACTTTTCTAGCAATCTCACGCGATTCCCTAGACGTAGCCAGGTCTACTTCCCTACGAACATGGTGATCGATGTCTTTAGCACTGTGATGGGAAGAATCGTTAACGACAAACACATAATGTGGGCTCTCAAAGCCTTCCTCGAAAACACGCTTTGCTGTGGTTAGTCGATTGCGAAGTTCCTGCTCGCTCATAACCTCACGTCCTTTTAACCTGTACAGCCACTCTTTGAAACTAGGTGGCACAAGAAAGAATATGAATGCATCGTCCTTGGCCCGCTTGATCGCTGCAGCGCCACCCAAGTCAACCTCGGTGATTGGTATCTGACCGCTGATTTTGGCCCGCTCCAATTCCCTGATGCTAATACCAGAAACCTGCTGATCATGGATCAATTCGGCTTCGAGATATTTACCCTGTCGCAACTCTTCTAACATATCTTTTTCGTCCCGGAAGAAATAGTTGACTCCATCGCGTTCCATCTTGCCGTCACGAAACTTCGCCGGACGCGTCGTATCAGAAACGATAAAATGATATCCGCCAGTATTTACCAGGTGATTAATCACTGTGTTGCGACCCGAGCCAGAAACGCCGAGCATGATAACGAGTGGCGTAGAGCTGAGCATCTGTCTGGCCTCATCGCTGAGTGTATAGTTTTCTAGTACTCTTTTGAATTCATCTCTTAGTTCTAGCTTAACGCTCATATTAGTCCCTCTTTAACATTACTGTGAAAGCTTCACTCGGTATGTCTACCTTGCCGAAACGTTTCATGCGCTTTTTCCCCTTGGCTTGTTTGGCGAGAACTTTTTTCTTGCGCGAGACATCACCACCATATAGGCCAGTCGTGACGTCTTTGCGATAGGCGCTGATATCCTCACGAGCGATGAATTTTCCACCGATTGCGGCCTGCAATGAAACCTGAAAATTCTGTTTCGGTATGACTTCTTTTAGTTTTGCCACGACGTCGCGACCGATGGCAGCAGCCTCGGAACGATGCGCCATGATGCTGAGGGCATCAACCATCTCGCCAGATACATAGAAATCGATTCTGACTAAATCTTCGGTTCGATAGCCATCCAACTCGTAGTTGAAGCTGCCATAGCCACTAGTAACACTCTTTAGCTGGTCATAAAAGTCCGTTAATAGGTTGGCTAACGGCGCTTCAAAACTGATCAACGCTCGCTCATCGATATAACTGAGGTTTTTTTGTAGGCCACGTTTCGTTACGATCAGCTGAATGACAGCACCGATGTAACTTTTAGGTACGATGATCTCGCCCTTTATCCATGGCTCACGGATCTCGAGGATTCGTGTTACATCTGGTAGGTCGCTAGCTGATTTGATATCGATCTCATCACCTACTTTCAGTGTTACCTGGTAGTCAGTAGATGGATTAGTGACAACCAGATCAAGATCGTACTCGCGCTCTAGGCGTTCGCGGACAATATCCATATGGAGCAGTCCCAAAAAGCCGATGCGAACACCAAATCCTAGAACCGGCGAATTCTCTGGCTCAAACTGAAGCGCCGAATCGCTGAGGCTAAGTTTTTCGACAGCGTCCTTTAGCTCCTGATAATACTCGTTACTGACAGGAAAGAATCCAGCATAGACGAAAGGTTTGACGTTCTGATAGCCGGGCAGTGCCTGCGTAGCTTCGAGCTGGCTCGTCGTAACGGTATCACCAACCTTGGCATCTCGAGTCGTTTTTAGGTTAGTTACAATATAACCGATCTCACCCGTCACCATACCTGGTTCGGGATTCATCGACGGACTGAGTTTACCAACCTCTAGCGCCAAACCGTGTGCGCCAGTCGCTAACATTTTTATAGTGTCGCCTTTTTTTATCGCACCATCGACAACACGAACATACAATATAACGCCGCGGTAGTCATCATAGTAGCTATCAAATATCAGAGCACGCGTTGCGGCGTCGGGCTGACCTATCGGAGGACGTACAAGCTCTACTACTGCGTCAAGAACGTCCTC
>JBARQK010000126.1:0-1535 GCA_049643705.1 Saccharimonadaceae bacterium (SeqCode)
GAGACTGACCAAGATAAAAACCCCACGTAGAGTGAGGTTTTTATCTTGGTAGCACCAGGTGGACCCGAACCACCGACCTCAGGCTGATGAGTCCTGCGCTCTAACCAGCTGAGCTATGGTGCCGTAACTCTGGTGATTATACCAAAACACTCGTCTCTATTCCATAGTGTTATAATCGTTGCCATATGACAGTCGAGAAGTTTCGAGGTAAATATTATCCTTTTAGCAATATGTACCCATTACCGCCAGAGGGTTGGCTAGAGGCGGACTGCGGTCTGTTAGTTCCTACTTCCGAACACGCTTATATGGCAAATAGGTTTGCGGATCCATCGATACAGATAATCGTAGCTACTGCACGCGCTGAGGATGGCGACAGGCGGTCGTATGCCAACGGAATGGCCGCGAAAGAGATGGCGCATGGCTTGCTGGCTGATGGTCATGAACAAATTTTTCATGATGACGACGGTAGAGTTGCGTTGATGGAGCGAGTTATCAAGCTAAAATTAGCTGCAAATAGTCAAATATTGGAGCTGCTACTTCAGACCAAAGGCGCTATCTACGAAGGCAACGACTGGGTAGATAAATTTTGGGGTGTATGTCCAGTTGGGAGTGGCGACGGCCGAAATCACTTAGGTCGCATATATATGCGACTGCGAGACGAGTCCGTCGATCGTGCGGTGGCTGAGTAAAGCCTCGTATATTTTTGCAGCCTCAGGGAATCAGCGCTATAATACAAATTACTTCCACGCGATACTCACTACTCGTCTTTCGGGCAAGCGTCCCTCACGAATGGATCATATCAGTTGTCTTCGGACCTACAGCTTTAGAAACGGGCTAGGGGACGGGCAACAACATTTCAAACGAACGTTTCTCTAAATCAATATTTGGAGGTTTTTGAGATGGATGATGAAATATTCTTGAACGAACGGATAGAGGTAGTTGCAGTTTTTGGTAGTGGACTCAATCCATGTCGGCCGGTTCGATTTCGACGGGTGAGCGGCAGGGAAGTGACGGTGTCGGAGATAGGACTTCACTTCCCTACTTCGGCTGGAAATCGTACGATCCATGTCTTTGATGTGACAGATGGTGGCGCTGATTATCGACTGGAGTTTGATAGCGAACGTTTGACATGGCGGCTGACACGGGAGGCTGATCATGAATGATTACAATCCGGCTCGGCCGTCGGTTATGCATATTGATCTAAATAGCTGTTTTGCGACCATCGAACAGCAGTCGCGACCGATTTTGCGAGGTCGTCCGGTTGCTATATTGAACCGTCGCAGCGAACACACTAGCATCATAACGGCTAGCTATGAGGCAAAGGCCATGGGAATTGGACTGGGGATGAGTTATCGCGAGGCAAAGAGACTTTGTCCAGGATTGGTCGGTTTGGAAAGTGATCCGTCCAAATACCGCTACGTTTACCATAAACTACTCGGCATCATGAATGACTATTCGGCGCATGTTCGTATGAAGAGTATCGACGAGGGGGTGATCGCGATATTGTGCGACGTATCGGCAAAATCGATCACCCC
>JBARQK010000127.1:0-5787 GCA_049643705.1 Saccharimonadaceae bacterium (SeqCode)
TGGCTGCTCAGCTATATAGTGAGTTCAAGAGTTTTTTCCCAGAAAGCGAAGTGCATTATTTTGTCAGTTATTTTGATTATTACCAGCCAGAAGCATACATCGCTAGCTCGGATACCTATATAGAAAAAGACAGCAAGATCAACGATGAAATCGACCGTCTGCGCCACGCGGCTACCTCGGCGCTACTCACCAGGCGAGATGTCATAATTGTTGCCAGTGTGTCATGTATCTATGGTATCGGTTCGCCTGACGACTATGGCGAAATGTCGATAACAGTGCAAAAAGGTGAAAAGCGTCGACAAGATAAATTCATTCGGCACCTAACGGATATCCAATATCAGCGTAATGATATCGATTTTCACCGTGGTACTTTCCGAGTTCGTGGGGATGTCGTAGATGTTTTTCCGGCAGGTTTTGATTCCGCATATAGGATCGAGTTTTTTGGTGACGAGGTTGATCGTATCACGAACCTGGATCCTCTGACTGGTGAAATAATAAGTGAGCCAGAGCTAGTAAAGATATTTCCGTCGAGCCACTACGTTACGCCGAAAGACAAACTGGTTCATGCTATCGAGAATATCAAGCGTGAGTTTGCCCAAAGGTTGGAGTATTTCGAGAAAAATAACAAACATCTCGAAGCTCAACGCTTGGCGCAACGAACAAAGTTTGATCTCGAAATGCTCGAGGAGACAGGCTTTGTTAAAGGTATCGAAAATTATAGCCGCTACCTAACGAACCGCGAACCTGGCGAGCAGCCAGCGACATTAATGGACTATTTCCCTGACGATTTTTTGATATTTGTTGACGAGAGTCACCAGACATTACCTCAGATCAGGGGGATGTATAACGGTGATAGGGCCCGCAAAGAAGTTTTGGTTGAGTACGGTTTTCGCTTGCCGAGCGCTCTCGATAACCGTCCACTGCGATTTGACGAGTTCAACAGTCATATCAACCAAGCAATATATGTTTCCGCGACTCCGAGTGACTACGAACTAGCTCACAGCCCCGCTCCGGCCCAACAGATCATCAGACCAACCGGCCTATTGGATCCCGAGATCGAAGTGCGCGGATCTACCGGTCAGATTGATGACCTAATCGCCGAGATAAGGGAACGAACCAGCCTGAACCAACGAGTTCTAGTAACGACCTTAACAAAGCGCATGGCCGAGGATCTAAGCCTCCATTTGCAGGAACTTGGCATCAAAACGGCATACATACACAGTGATGTCGACACATTGGAACGAGGCGATATATTAAAGGATCTGCGTAGCGGTATCTATGATGTCTTGGTCGGTATAAATCTTCTACGTGAAGGGTTGGATCTGCCGGAGGTTAGCATGGTTGCCATTATCGATGCCGACAAGGAAGGATTCTTGCGCAGTGAACGCGCGCTCATCCAGACTATCGGTCGTGCAGCGAGGCACGAGAACGGAAAAGTCATACTTTACGCTGATCGTATCACTGACAGTATGGCGCGTGCCATCCAGGAAACCGATAGGCGTCGCGAGATACAACGAGATTTTAATAAACAACACGACATAACGCCGCGCAGCGTCGCCAAAGAAATTGGCGAAGGCTTGCGGGCAATCATCCCGCAAAAGGACGACAAAAAACCGAGACTTGACCTAAAGAAAATTCCAAAAGACGAGTATAAATCACTCATCAGGGACTTATCGTCTCAGATGGACCTAGCATCCGCGAATCTCGAGTTCGAAAAAGCCGCCGAACTCAGAGATCTGATCACTGAAATCAAACAAAAGCTCTAGCAAAAATCTCCAATAGCGCTAGAATAGAGTTATTACACTAAGGAGGATCAGGTAATGAACGAAGTTCAGCAAGTTGCCGAGGTAGCATCTAAACCAATGAGTGGTTTTTTGACGTTAAAATACTTAGGTGCTAGCGCATCTGTCGTACTGTCTGTCGTCGCATTTTCAAACGTAGTTCAGTCACTATTTTTCCTCTGGACGAGAGCGGGTAGTGGCTATGGACTAGGATCGTACATATTCAGCGGCTACCAGGGGATGGTTACAAATGCATTGCTAACTCTGGTGTTCGCATTGATAGCTTGGCTAGTGTTCATAAACGTATCCAAATCGATTAGTGCCCGAACGGACTACCTCAATACTCTAGCTTATGTTCTGATCACAAATGCAATGCTCGGCGCATTGATTTTGATCACGCTACTCGGGCTGGTTAATCTAGTGAGCGTGTTATTGTCATCGCTAGCCCTGATAGGCTCAGGCGCAGATATTGGCGCTATGTATCTCGGCACGTTCTTGCCTCAGCTCGTTTCGTCAGCGTTAGCCGGATTTGCAACATTTGCAGCCTACAAGATCGCCAAAGGTAAAAACCTGAGCTCGATACTCGGCATCGTCCTAATATCAGTTGCTGGAGCTGCCTTGATCGCGGTTATAATCACGGTCGCGGTCCAGTCTCACGCTACGGCTTCAAATGACCAAAAGATGAAAGATTCGGTCAACGATTATCTAAATAGCTATAATTCCTTCTAAGGAGGGTATCATGAGTGCGAAAATTGAAAATCCCGATAGTATAGTCGTAAAACCCACTAGTAAAATCAGCTGGTTTGGTCACACGAAAGTCCATGGCCTAGAACTATTTATGGCGCTGTTTGGTCTGGTCACTACTGCCATTGTCGTTGATTATGGTCTTTTCGCTTTGTTTAATTACATCAAAGGCGTTGGAGTTGATGCCACCAGTTTCAGCGAGATGACGCTGTGGGTGATTGCCAGTATGGTTATCTGGATACCGCTGACTACCGTATTTTATCTACGAAGTCGTGGTGAGCATTTACATAGCCCTGCCAGGAAAGAACAGATATCGTACAAAGCTTTGACGATTACATTCATGGTCATCAATATTTTGGCAGCTGTCGGTGCGTTCTTTGCGGCTTTCTATGTCGCATTTCGTATGCTAGTCATGGTTGGGTATAACGAATCCGATGCTGCGGATCAGTGGGTCAGGTTCATCTTGCCAGCGCTTATCATGGTCGTGTTGCATATTGGTATGATCTTTGCATTTCCGCGCGGCGTTAGGCCGAGCCGCAAGTTATTCGCGATTGTATTTGCGTCAGTGAGTACGGTAGTAATGATCGCACTGATGTTTCTCTCGATCGGTTCCATCCGGTCACTTGCAGCCGACAATCAAGTTCAGAATGATTTATCGGTTATACATGTTGCCGTACGTGACCACTATAACGACGAACGGAGCTTGCCTAATGATCTGGATCAGCTCGATATTGGCGATGATGCTGTTAAATCTAGGCTTGATAGGTACACATACATTAGGGATAGTTCGACGAAGTTTCAGCTCTGCGCTGATTTCAACCGCGATACTTTGGACGGACGTCCCGCCGGTATTACACCGATGGCTCTGGACACCTCAACCAGCGATACGGGTATGTCGGTGGATGATTATAAATCGATGTATTATTACGGCTATGACTTTGGGATGCATAAAAAAGGCCGTCACTGTTTCGAGATGAGCGTATATTCCGCGTACCCTGAATCATCCAAGTCAGACGCAGTATATTAGTGACTGAAGACTTTTACTCAAAGATAGATTTATTGCTATAATACAAAACGATGAGTACTATTTCTGATGATGATGTGAAACATCTAGCTACGCTTAGTAATATTCAGCTAGCGGAGGATGAGGCTGCCGGTCTGAGGCAGGACCTAACAAATATACTTGACTATATCGAACAGTTGGGTGAGTTAGATACGGCTAATGTTGAGCCGACATACCAAGTAACAGGCTTGCAAAATGTCTGGCGAGATGACATTATCGACGATTCGGGCGTATTGCGCGAAGATCTCCTAAATCTAGCACCGGAACAGAGAGACAGTCAAATAAAGGTTCCAAAGGTACTGTAATGTCGAATATCGTTCAACTAGTAAATGATATTAAATCTGGTAAAAAAAGCTCACTCGCCGAGGTTAAGGCTGCTTTAGATAAAGTAGCATCCGTTGCAGACTACAACGCGCTATTGAGTTTGACATCAGAACGCGCCCTGGAGCGCGCCGAGGCGATCGACGCCATGATAACTAACGGTCAGGATCCTGGGGTCTTGGCGGGCATACCATTTGTTGCCAAGGATAATTTCCTCGCTTTTGGAGCGCCGACTACTGCCGCCAGTATGATGCTGGCTAAATTTGATGCGCCATTGCAGGCGACAGCGATTGAAAAACTTGAAGCCGCTGGTGCGATCTGTATCGGTAAAGCCAACCTTGATGCTTTCGCCCACGGGGGCAGCACCGAGAACTCTGCCTTTGGTCCTACAAAGAACGCCTATGATACTCAGAGGGTCGCCGGTGGCAGTAGTGGCGGTTCGGCTGTTGTTACTGCACTCGATGTCGTGCCGTTTGCCCTAGGTACCGATACGGGAGGCTCGATCCGTCAGCCAGCCAGTTTTAATGGTGTTGTTGGCGTCAAACCTACTTATGGTACAGTCAGTCGATACGGTGTAGTCGCCATGGCGTCAAGTACTGACACGATCGGTTGTTTTGCAAAGACTGCTGACGACGCCGCCCTAGTAATGTCGGTCATGGCTGGTCGCGATACGCGCGATATGACGACTCTGCCAGATTTCTTTGTTCCACAGACGGATAACCCGAAATCACTCAAGATCGGTCTGATATCGGAAACAATGGACGACAGTGTTGATGGCGGAGTAAAGGATGCGGTTCAGTCTTATGTTGAGAAATTGAAAAGTCTCGGTCATACCGTCGACGAAGTTAGTCTACCTCTTTCCAGGCAAGCACTCGCTATGTACTACATAATTGTCCCAGCAGAAGTCAGCAGTAACTTGGCCCGCTATGACGGTATTCGCTATGGTCATCGTGCGGACAACCTCAGTCTAGCCGAATTATATGGCCGCTCACGGGCCGAGGGATTTGTTACGGAGAACAAACGCCGTATCTTGATCGGCAGTTATGTGCTGAGCAGCGGATTTTTCGATGCCTATTACCAAAAAGCACAAAAAGCGCGTACTTTGCTAATCAATCAGTTCAGTGATCTATTTGGTAGGTATGACATATTGATCAGTCCGACAGCGCCGACTCCAGCATTTGGTATCGGTGATAACACCAGTGATCCGGTGCAGATGTATCTATCTGATGTTATGACTGTACCGGCTAGTTTAGCTGGCTTGCCGGCGATTAGTGTTCCGGCTGGTGCTTCGGCGACTGGACTGCCGATAGGGGTCCAGTTGATCGGTGCACAGCGTAGCGATGCATTGCTGCTTGCTCTAGCGCGTTCTGTCGAGGAGGTGATCAATGTCTAGCGGATTTCTTTGGATATTTCTACTCGGCGTTCTAGTCGTTGCTGTCCTGGTACTACTAGTTATCGTCATGACACGTCGTGGCCCAATGCCACTCGATAGGGAAAAATACCAATGCAAGTGGCTAGAGATCGAACGATCATTGACGCGCGATAATCAAGGGAGCTACCATCTGGCGATTCTAAACGCCGACAAACTGCTTGACCAGGCACTAAAGGAGAAAAGATTGCCAGGCGAAACGATGGGGCAGCGTATGAAGAACGCCGAAAAGATGTGGTCTAACGTCAATTCCACATGGTCCGCACACAAGCTCCGCAATCAGGTTGCCCACGAAACGGATGTCAACGTGTCTTATGACACGATCAGGCGCGCTATGGCCGCTTTCAAACAATCTCTCAAAGACCTAGGAGCTATCTAATGAATGACGGAATCTACGCAAAATACGATATGACTATTGGCATCGAGTGTCACGTTCAACTAGCGACTGC
>JBARQK010000128.1:0-4715 GCA_049643705.1 Saccharimonadaceae bacterium (SeqCode)
GATGAACACCTTGCGAGGCTCAAAGATTGCGATGCGCTTTTGGTTACAAATTATATAGACGATAGTGACTACGGATATATCGGAGCATCTGGGTTTATCGAGGCAGGCTGGGCCTTTGCATTAGGCAAGAAGATTTTCATGCTAAACCCGGTGAGCCCACAGTCTCCATATGCTGAGGATTTAGAGGCTGTTGTTGACACCGTCATAAATGGAGACTTGCATACGCTTATAGAAAGTGCATGATCTGAGCCTCTTCTCGTCTTGCTCAGTACGATTCAGTCTTACTCCTAATTCTTCTCAACGAGCTCATAATCTATGCGACGGCAGCCGTCGACAATGCCTATCGCGAGTGAAGCCGTGCTATTTCTGTTTATGTTCTCTGTTTTTTTCTAGCGGCATCGATGAACTCTACAAATATGTCCTCCATCGCGGGATCATAATCTAGCATAAGCTCTGGATGCCATTTTACGCCCATAGTAAAGGAGCTGTTTGGCAGTTCAATGGCTTCGACCAGCCCGTCCGGAGAATGAGCAACGGCGACAAACGGTGAGACTTCTCGGTCTGTGGCGACGTACGTGTGCAAACTATTAACATCAGTGGTTGTAGCGTTAATTATAGTATATAGCCTAGAACCTGGATCTATCGCGATCGAATGAGCGGTGCTAGCCTGATATGTAAAGTGAGAGTTGTCAGGAAGTCTATGGACAGAGCCACCAACGGCTCGTACGAGTGCGTTGAATCCGGCACAGACGCCCAGGATAGGTATATCTCGTTCTATGGCATAGCGCGCAGCTTCAGTCTCATACGGAACATCTTCTGCTATGCCGCCTTGAATGATTATTCCGCTGCATTCATCAATCAGCTCATGAAAATCTGATAGTTCTCCGTCAGTGAGCTGGTGCGATCCTACCTCTTTTGTATTGATAGGCGGGAGGATTGCCGTTGCTAAGGCTCCGTTTTTTGTTAGGATATATCGAAAATCATCCTCTATCTTTAGCCTACGCCACAGAGTATCGGGCGTTAGCTCAACCCCAACAGAAAATTTTGCGAGAATACCAATTCTGGGTTTTGTCATTTTATTCTAAACTCTTATACATAATGATTTATTTTAGCGTATTTTATGGATTATTACCTGATATCTACAGGATGGAGTGATCGTTTGATGCTTTACCGTCGTACTTGGGATGGGTAGGTTAAAGAGCAAAAAAACCCAAAACACAACCAAGACATCCCACCAGTACCAAAGACTAGAACAGCGCGTCCAATAACTGTGCCAACAAGAGCAAAAGGCCAATAGCTGCGCCTGCTATAACGGCAGGTGGTATATGTGTCTTTATCTTTGCCCCGTGTTCTGCAATGACGTTTTGTGATCGATCGCCGATACGCTCGTCAGCATAGGTGTCAGCTTGCTCACTGATCTCGCGGCCTACCCTCTGAGCAATGACGGTCATCTCCTGAATCATTGTGAGTTTTGTCGGCCGAGTCGGAGAATCTGCGAATATATAAAAGCTATCGTCGATCACTTCGCAATCATAGTTACGTGCTGAATCGACGAGAGCATGCATAACATCAGGTGTAAATACATATAGCGCATCGCGATGGTACTGTTCGGGAACGTATAGATTGTAGTGCGAATCAAAATCACCTTCTAGGCTCAGATGCTGATCAACAGAAAAGCCCTGAGGTAAATTACTAAGCCTGCCACCGAAAGAATTGTTCTGTTTTGAATCAAGGATCATATTTGGCAAGCGTCGCGGTAACTTAACACGAACGTAACTATAGTAATGGTCCTGCCGGCTCTTGCCGCTACCGGTCGTGCATTTGAAAACGCCTATTTCCGCGATCAAGCCGTTCGAAAAAGTGACAATGTCGGTGAATTTCTTTGAGTGTCCACTGCCGAACATCATGCCAGGGCGTTCATCGTATGGTCGACCAGATTCGTAAGTCGCATTATTGCTAGCCGCAAACTCACCGAACCGGAGAGAAATATCCGCGCCACTGTACGTGATCAGTGAAAAAACCAGCGCGACAATACTAGGAGGTATCATCAAGATAAATATCTCCGGAAGGGCCCCCAAAGGTACAGCGATTAACCCAGCAATGATTATCGTCCCAGAGACGATCATACCAAATATGGACAAGGGGACATTATTTATTTTCAACTTTTCGGACAAACTAACTTTCCGATTAAGCGGCTTATAGTCGAGTTGTTGCATAGGTATATTGTAGCAGTTCGACATATTTCAACCCGTATACTCTACTGATAAATTCGTATGGCATCTTCTCCAGCTACCTGAAAAACAAAAAAACGCCTCTAGGCGCTATATTCTACGGCGGAAGGAGGTGAGGCAAACACTCCCTTACTACGATTGTCCACCACAACAATTCTTGCTCAGATTTGGTACCTCACCTCTTCCTGTCTCGATCATACCATAAGCTGATTGCGCTGAATAGTACATTTTGGCTGTTGTGGAAAACTACTCATGCTTTCTATAGACATTAACGCTGGCTTCGCTATAGACCCTGCTGTCCTCAAGTACCAGGCTGGCAATATCTGGCGCCGGCAAGCGCTTTGGCCACGAGAGCACTAACATGCCACCGGTACGTAGTCGCGGTGCAAGCGATGCAACAACAGTAGGCTGAGGGTCATGATAAGGTGGATCGGCGAATATAACATCAAAGCGCTCGTCACTACTGGAAGTGTCTAGCCAATTTGACACAGAAGTGCGGATCAACGCAGTATCGGTCTCGACATTTAAGTTGTATATATTGCCTGCCAATATTTTTTGAGCGATACGGTCTTTTTCGATAAACGTCACTCTAGCCGCGCCGCGGCTGAGGGCTTCTAGGCCAACCGAACCCGTTCCGGCAAACGCATCGAGCACAGTAGCACCTTCTATCGCCGAACCGATACTATTGAAGACGGCGTTTCTGATCCTCTCGCCCATCGGTTTGGTCCGTCGATTATCGCCATCTGGTGCATCGAGTTTGCGACCGCCGTATTTACCGGCAATCACTCTAATGTTCATAACTGGTCCTTTGGCAATGCTGATAGCCAGGCCAAGGTGACTGTTCGGATAATCTCTGGCATGAGATTGTGTCGCGTCTCGAGTGCGAGACTAGTCGACCAACCATTTTTCCAGAAATTCTCATACATGTTCAGTTTATAGACGTAGTCGATAGACTCGCGGAGTACGCCCTCTAGGCCATCGGATTCTAGTTTTTGAATGTCGTTCTTTGACGGCGTGCCACTACGGAAACGATGTCCGCGAATCGCTAGAGCAACACCCCACTCGAACAGATAATGCGTCGAGAATACACCCTTTGCGCCCCAATACTCCCAGTTCTTTGAAATTGTTTCGCGATTTGTCTCGCCGATTATGAGGCTCTTTTCTTTTAATGTAAACCGCTCGTCGCGAGGTTTGCCCCACAATTCCTCGATCTTTTCGTCCAGAGGATAGTGGTGAGCCGGTGTCAGGCCATCAGTTATGGCATGGGCTAACCAAGACGCCTCGAACGCAGCCCTAACATCGTCCTTGGCCGCTAGAGCGACGGTTAGGTTATGCTGGTGATCTAGTATCATATCGATCAGTTGAGTGTCATTCGGATCGGCAGGATCAATAAAATGCCAGGGTTCGTCCCTAGAAGGACTCTTGCGCTTGACTCCGTCCGGACCATTGTTGCCTTCAAAATGAAGTATCCCTTTGATATCAGGGAAACCAGCCGACGGCGCCAGGCGATCGATATTGCGTCGAGCAACACGATCTATGCGTTGATGAACGCCGATGAGATGACCAGATTTGCGGTTAAAGGTTGTTCCGGAATACATTTTTTTTGGATTTTAGATTATAGATTTTAGATTATAGAAGCAATCACACAGATCACTACTAATCTCCAAAATCCAATTGCTATCTCCTAGTTTAAAGTTGTTAGCCGTCGATAATAGTTCACTGTTTGAGCTAACTCTCCATATTGTATCAAATCTCGACCTTCCGCTACAAAACGCTTTGCTTCTGCCTGAGCCCTGGACATCAGTTTAGTATCGGCGAGCGTTGCGATCTGGAGATTTAGTGCACCATGCTGAGCTCTACCGTAAACCTCCCCTGGACCGCGCAATTTCAGGTCGACCTCTGCCAGGTAGAAGCCATCGTTGCTGCGAGCGATCTCGCGCATCCGCTGCGTCGGCCTGGATGAGTCACTCATCATCAAATAACAATAGCTCTGATGAACGCCACGACCAACTCGACCGCGTAACTGATGCAGCTGACTCAAACCGAAATGATCGGCATTTTCGATCAGTATAACGGTTGCGTTAGGTACATCGACACCGACTTCGACAACTGTTGTACTGACCAATATATCGTATCTACCCTCAGAAAAATCACGCATAACCTGCTCTTTTTCCGATGACTTCATCTTGCCATGCAACAAACCGATCGATCTGTGTTTGAATGTTGATTGTGACAATTTCTTGTATTCGGTTTCGACGCTTTTTTTCTCATTGACGGGGTCATCGTCGATCAAGGTACATATAACATAGGCCTGTCGACCACTCGAAATTTCATTATCGATCGCTACATAAGTTTGAGCGCGCGAGTTTGGCGATGCTATCTCGGTCTTTATCGGCAGACGGTTCTTTGGCAGCTCGTTCAATATACTGACATCGAGCTCACCGTATAGAGTCAGAGCCAGACTGCGCGGTATCGGCGTAGCCG
>JBARQK010000129.1:0-11866 GCA_049643705.1 Saccharimonadaceae bacterium (SeqCode)
GGCAGTGCTCGCTGAATCGGGGTATGAGGTTTACGCACCGCAATTGCCAAATTCGCACAAGCCAGACCGGGTTACCTACGAGAAATTTTTGCGCGAGAGTGGGTGGAATTTTGAAGATAACGTATTAGTTGGACATTCTTCTGGCGCTACGACAATATTGAATTTGTTGACGAGCGATTGGTTCCCTGGGGCGGAGGCCGCAGTCTTGGTCGGGACATTTCTAAATGAGGACTTAACTAACGTCGCCGAGTGGGTGGAGCCTGGCCAGTTTGCCGGCTTATTCCCAAACGAAGGATTTGATATATCAAAACTTGGATCAAAATGTAAATCATTCTATTTAGTACATGGATCTGATGACCCCTATTGCTCGTACGATGATGCCAAAGACTTCGCAATGAAACTTGGTGGAAGATTTATAACTGTTGCGGGTGGGCATCATTTGGGTGTACGTTCTGGAATTCACGAGCTTCCCAGCCTCTATGAAGCGTTAGAAGAAGATGGCTTTTTATCGAATGAAGATCACTGATATTTCTCTGCAAGCGAAGAACCCTGATCGTGTGAATATATCAATCGATGGCAAGTATCGGTTCAGTTTGGATATTTATCAGGTTGGTGAGTTGGGGCTAAAGATCGGTCGAGAATTGTCGAATGAAGAATTGGCAGGTTTTGAGCAGGAGAGTCAGTTTGGCAAGCTGTATGGTCGTGCGTTGGAGTATTGCCTGATGAGGCCGCACAGCGCCAAGGAAATAAAGGATTATTTATGGCGCAAGACCAGAGCCACGAAGTACAAGAGCCGGACCGGTGAGATAAGAGATCGAGAAGGCGTCAGTCAGGATATAGCCGACCGAGTTTATTTGCGCCTGGTGGACCGAGGCTATATCGACGACGAAAAGTTCACTAGGTTCTGGGTTGAGAACCGCAATCAGACAAAAGGCACCAGTCGTAAAAAGTTGACCGTGGAGCTACGAGCCAAAGGCGTGGATGCGTCAGTCATCGATCAAGCGCTTAGTTTGACCGAGAGAAGCGAACAAGACGAATTATCAAAAGTCATCATAAAGAAATCTTCGAAATATTCGGATGAACGTAAGCTGATCGAATACCTAATGCGTCAGGGATTTCGTTACGATGATATTATGGATGCGCTAAATCAGCAGAGCTAGCGACAGGTTCGGATTTGCGGAATGGGTTGACGTAGGCGCCGGGACTAGCGGCATATACCTGGTCTTTGACCTCTGCCTTTGACTTGACGACGATAGCCTTGTTATTTATTTCAATTATCTGAGAGCGGTGTATGATTAGCTCGACATCGTTTAAGCTTTTAAGCATGGGACGGCGCACCGTCAGTTGTTGCACGATGAAGCTGCCAATATCCAGAGTATAATCCGATACTTTGCCGAGCTTGCTGCCTTTTTCGTCACGTACCGGCATATCGATGATCGTAAAACCTTTCTCGCGAATCTCGTCGAACTTGATCACGTCACCAGTTGCGATCAGTTCATCCTGCGAGTCAATGATCATACCTATGTCTGAAACTTCTCTAATCTCGTCGACGCGTAGCAGTAGGTTGTGTTTATCGAGCAAACGGCCTTTTAGTTCGTAGCCAATTACTTTGAGATTTGCCGTATCGATTATCTCGCGCTCCGTCCTAGCGATCTCTGAACCAGTTTGAAGGCTCATTACCGGCGCGTTGATTAGTCTCGACCCGATTATTAACATAAGTTAATTATAGACTGTTTCGAGTTAGTTCTCAATAAAAGGGTTGGTTCGTTGGTCTTTTGGAAGTGTGTATTTCTCGCTACTGTCGGCCTGGAGTAGGAGGTTGAGCTGATCTATGGTGTCATTGTCAAAGCTTGAGTTTGAGGCGGCATTCACCTGATCCTCGGTAGGGTTGCCGGATTGAAGTACAATATTGTACAGAGATAGCACCGCAAGTGATACGCCGATAACGGCAGTAAGCATAAATGTCATAACATGGTATCTTCGAAAGAAGTGGTCTATTGCTTGCTTGAGCTTTATGAGACTAATATCCATATCTACCTCACATATACTTCTATGTTAAATGCGTCGCTATTGACGCCGGCGACCGCACCACCCGTTATTTGAGACACCAATGATATCTTTGATATCTGCATTTTTGTCGAGTTCAGCTCGATGTAGCGGATGAATGCCAGTAAGTCATCGTAGTCTACGGGGTTTTTCACCGATATGTTGGCGAATGTTGATTTTAGGCCACTACTAGCGACGGAGCCGTTAATGGTTTGCGTAGTGTCCGTCGGGGCTGAGCTGGCGCTTGTGAAATCGATTGTATCGATCGATAGGCCGGTTTTCTCGGCCATGGCATAAATATCACTAATTATTTGGTTCTGGTACATGTAGCTTTTGCTCTCAGCAGCTATCGTGGTGGCTTTTTGCTCAGCATCTTGTAGTCGTTTGAGCTCAAGTTCTAATTTTTTTAGGTTCTGCAGATTGTAGCGACTGGCACTAACTCCTGTTGCGAGCGAGTTCGCTTCTGATGCGAGTTTAACTAACTCTTCTCTAATGAGCCAGAATCCGGCTGCTCCGATGGATATCATGATAGTTATCGTCAGCGCCAGGATTAGCCGAAGTGACGGAGCGGTTAGTTCAAGCTTTTTCTTACTCATTTGCCAACTCAGTTTTTATGGTAACTTCCATGGTGACTGATAAGCCGTACTTACCGCCATCGGTCAGACTGGCAAGGCTTTTGAATTTTACGTCCGTCATGATGTCCGATGCTTGCAGAGAGTTCTTTAGGGCCAGGGCGGCTCGGTAGTCAGTTGCCCTGCCAACTATATCCATAGGCTTTCCAAATGATGCTGTGTCCAGGTTTAGACTGTCGAGGACGACGCCTTTCGGTAGTCTCTTTGATATATCGAGGATGATACGAGTATAGTTCACTCTTTTATCCAGGATAGACTTTGCCGTTGCTAGATTGGCCTTGAACTGGTCAGATTTGGCGCGTACTTGTGTGTAGTCTATCGATTGTTCCTCATTTTCCCTTATAGTTGTCTCGAGGTCGGCCTTGGTCTTTTGTAGTAGCAGATAGCTCAGAAGTGACAACACGCCGAGTAGTACCAAAAGCGCTACGGTCGCCCATATGTATCGGACTAATAGCACGTTGCTGCGTCCGGCTAGTATCTCCTTTTTGGCCTGAGTCGGTAATAGATTTATCATAGCTTGAATAGATCCGATCCATTGATACTGGCAAGTCCGGCGGCGGTAATGTAGCGCGGCCTGAATTGTTTTGCGGGTTGCGTTAGCTCGGCAAAATCTAGTTGCTGCCAAGGACTAGCCACCCTAGCGGCCATGATTAACTCGTTGGTGAAATAATCGCCGATGCCAGGCACATTGCTGCCGCCACCGACTACTAGAACTTGTTCAATCTTGCGGTTGTCATTGAGTCGCTCGATATAATAGCGGATGACCTTTTTCGTCTCGGCAGCGATGCGCTGTAGGCTAGGGTCTAGGGCATTTTTGATCTTTGTCTGGCGAGGCCCAGCGTTTAGACCGTTGAGAACCTTGAGCTGATGAGCGTTCTCCAGCGGTACGCCTAGTTTCTTTGCGATATCGAGTGTGAAAGTATTGCCACCAACGCTAACGCCACCACTGACGCGGACGACGCCACCCTCTAGGACGGCTATATCGGTCATAGCTGGTCCAATGTCGACGATGAGAGTTGGGAGGTGGCCTTCCTCTGTCCTGACTAGCACTCGAGATACCGCATTGATGCCTGGCTCAACCAACACTGGCCGTAGTCCTGCATCGGTACATGCTCCGATGGCGTTATCAACAATTTTCTTTGGAATTGCGCAGAGTACGATCGTTAGCTGTTCCTTTGTCTTTTCGATGATTTCGTAATCAACATACAGCGAACTCATCGGTATAGGGATATACTGGTCAACCTCAACCTCGACAGCACCAGCCAAGTTCTTTTCTTGAGTGGTGGGGATGGTAAAAGTACGCGAGAAAGTTTTGCTCGTTGGCAGACCGACTACAGCATGACTACTACCGAGCGCACCTATGATCTTGTCGCTCATGAGTGAATTGAGATTTTCCGACAGATACGAATAATTATCTGACTCCAGGGCATCGTGCATTTGAGTTGGGTCTAATTCAACCGAGCCGTATCCTAGCACTCGCCATTTTACGGAATCGATCGACATGACCTTTATACCGGTCTGGCTGATATCCAAACCGATGAGGGGTTTATCTCTATAAAATAATTTATGCATTCTTGCCCACTTCAGTAAACTCTGCGTTAATTATAGCATGAGCTTTATCTGTTTAGCTATTTAATTTGGTTAGATAAACCAGCAATCGGCATCATGACGCTCGCGGCTATCAGTCCGACCATTCCGCCCATGACAACGATCATTACTGGCTCGATAATCGAGCTTATGCCATCGATCGCTGTGTCAACCTCTTCTTCGAAAAAGTCGGCAACTTTTAACAGAACGGTATCTGTTTGGCCGGTTTCTTCGCCGACCGAGAGCATCTGCGATACGATAGGTGGAAATAGCTCATTTTTACCGACGACGGACGATAACGTTTTTCCGTTTTTTACTTCGTCGATGGCATCGAGTAGGATCTGTTCGTAGACGACGTTACCGACGGCATGAGCCGTAACACTTAGCGATTCCAGAACGGCCACACCGGCGCCCATAAGAGCGGAAAACGTACGAGCAAATCGCGCGACAGCGATTTTCGCGGCGATCGTTTTGATACCGGGTAGTTTGAGAATGATAGTGTGGAATATTCGCTTGCCTTCCGGAGTTTTGGTGTATCGGATTACGCCGTAGATCGCTCCGATGATGCCAGGTATGAGCAGATACCAAAAGTTGATCATAAAGCTGCTCGCCTCTAACATTATCTGAGTAAGAAGCGGTAGCTCGGCGTCTGCGCCGCCCAGATCTTTGATGATCTTACCTATTTGTGGGATAACAAAGAGCATCAGGCCAAAGAACGACAGAACAGTTATGCCCAGTAGTACTATAGGATAGGTCATAGCACTTTTGATCTTCTTTCGCATTGAGGCATTTTTTTCTTGCTGCAGGGCTAGTCGTTTTAGAATATCGTCTAGGATACCGGCAGCTTCACCGGCACGAACCATATTTGTGTAGACATCATTAAATACATTTGGATGTTTACCCATGGCATCAGCTAGCGATGTACCGGATTGAATATCTTTGATCAGCTCACCTAATACGTTTTTCAGGCCATCACTCGTAGTATGTTCTTCTAGTGATGCCAATGAGCGCAGTAGTGGCACGCCGGCGCTGACCATGGCGCTAAGCTCGCGGGTAAACAAGACTAGATCATCGCTTTTGACACCTTTTTTGCCGAAGGCGAGACTGAGCTTTCCTCCGGGTTTCTTTGACGCGTCCATGATCGTGATCGGCTGGAGATGTTGGTTCTTGATATTGGCAATCGCGCTCGAGCGATCGGCTGCGTCTAGTTCTCCAGTTACCGTTTTGCCTTTGCCATCCTGGGCTACAAAAGTGTACTGTGTCATTGTTATTCCTTTGTTACTCTCAGGACTTCTTCGATAGTAGTATTACCGCGCAGGGCCTTGACCAGTCCATCTGTTTGCATCGTTATCATACCTTCAGATATGGCTTGGTCCTGGATCTCGTTACTTGTTGCGTTAGCCATGATCAGTTTTTGGACAGGGATGCTCACGCCTAATACTTCGTAAACACCAATTCGTCCCTTATATCCAGTATGGCCGCATTCGTCACATCCTTCACGAGACACTCGCCACAGCGTCTTGATAGAATCGTCAGTTGTGCCCATCGGAGTATCGCCGCCAACCTCCTGTTCGATAGCTTGTTTGGTGAGGTCGTGGATATGTTTGAAATTCTGGCCTTTTTTGAGATTGAAAAGCTCGACTATCGCGTTAGCTTCTTCTTGGCTCGGTTCGTAACTTTCGCGACACTTCATACAGAGACGACGGACTAGACGTTGACCGATGACGGCTTTGACCGTGCTGGCGATCAGAAAGGGTTCGATACCCATATCGAGTAGACGAGGTAGACAAGTGGCTGCATTGTTGGTGTGTAGCGTCGAGAAAACCAAGTGACCCGTTAGAGCAGCCTGCACACCCAGGTTAGCGGTCTCACCGTCACGAATCTCTCCCACCATGATGATGTTTGGATCTTGGCGCAAAAGCGCACGAAGTCCGTTGGCAAATGTCATGCCGGCTTTGTTATTTGTCTGAGTCTGGTTGACTCCTGGGATTTTGTATTCGACAGGGTCTTCGATCGTCGAGATGTTGACCTCCGGGCTATTTAGGCTCGATAAAACACTGAACAGACTAGTCGATTTACCGCTTCCTGTTGGTCCGGTTACTAGGATCATGCCGTTTGGCTCGGTCATAGCCTGGTTGACAACCGACATCGAATGTCCCCAGTATCCGAGATCTTTTAGGGTCACCGCACGGTTTGACTCGTCGAGGATACGCATAACGATCTTTTCGCCATCAGCTATCGGTAGGGTGCTGACGCGGAGGGCGTATTGGCGACTGGCAACTTTTATTTTGAAACGACCATCCTGCGGGACACGTCGTTCGTCAATCTTGAGATTTGACAAGATCTTTATGCGGCTCACCAGGGCGCCGAGAACATTACGGGGCAGGCGATTAACTTCCTTGAGCACACCATCGATGCGGTATCGGATCTGGACGTATTCCTCGCGTGGTTCGATATGGATATCGGATGCGTTTGAGCGGATGGCGTATTCCAGTAGTAGGTTGACTGTCTGGGCGATTGGCGAATCTTCGGCGACGTCTTCTTCGGTAACATTTTGGTTTTCGCCGTTGTCTTCTCGCTGGATGTCGATGACTTCGTTGAGTTCTTCGTTAACATCTCCACGGTAATTATCTAAACAACCTAGGATATTGTCGTGTGGGGCGATGTAGATTTTGACGTTCTCGCCGATTTGTTTTTTTATAAAGTTGACCGCCTGTACATCATCAGGGTCGTCCATAGCCAGGTGAATTAGGCCGTCTTCGTCGATCTTGAATATACCGGCGTTGTATTGGCGGGCAATACGTTCCGGTATCTTGCCCAGAACGTCACTAGTTATATCTTTGGGTTCTAGCTCGATATATGGGGTCTCGGTGTAGTCGGCGAACAGCCTTGTCAGCGTCTTTTCGTCTAGTGTATTGCTACCCAGGACTATATCTTGAAGAGACCGCTCAGATTTGGTGCCCTCTTGTTTGAGGTTTGATATCTGTTCGGGGTTGACACTACCGCTCTTTTCGAGCAAGCGTTCGACGGTTATATCAGAAATATGCATAGTGCTTGTGTATATTGTAACTGACATGGGTGAAAATGGCCACTGTAAAGTATGCTATAATTCGAGAGTGATTACAGAGGTAAACAATATCGATGAGATGCTAAATCTCGGTCAAAAAATCGGCCGCAATGTACGCGGTCGTTTGGTAATCGAATTGATCGGCGATGTCGGCGCTGGCAAGACTACCCTGACTAAAGGTATTGCCAGAGGCATGGGCATCGACGAGGCCGTTCAGAGTCCTACATTCAATCTAAATCGACTTTATGAGGCCGATAGCGGCGTTAGATTGTCTCATTATGATTTTTATCGCCTGAATGGCGCTGGCGTTATGGCCGATGAACTGAGCGAGACCATTTTAGATGACCGAACTGTCACTGTTGTCGAATGGTCCGATGTTGTCAGTGGCGTTTTGCCCAAAGATCGATTGGTAATCAGCATCCAAGCGGTTAGTGACGATAGTCGGCGTCTAGATATAACTGCGGACGGCGAAATTAGCCGATCAGTTCTGGAGTCAATATCATGATAGCGCTCATCGATACATCGACACTAACTTGCCAGCTGACGCTAGTGGATGGTATGGAACCGAAGCAATACTCATGGCAGGCGGACCGCGAACTGGCGAAGGGCTTACTGGTGTATTTACGTGATCGTTTGGCCGAGAATGGCGCTGATTTTGATAGTCTCTCTGGCCTCGGCGTGATGTCGGGTCCAGGTAGTTTCACCGGCCTCAGGATCGGCATAACGGTTTTTAATACTATTGCTTCAGGTATCGGTATTCCGATAGTAGGTGAACAAGGCGATGACTGGCAGTCGCGCGCGTTAAAGCGTCTCGCGGATGGTGAAGATGACCGTATTGTTATGCCGCATTATGGTAGTCCGGCGAATATAACGAAACCACGTAAATAATCTACTTGCGACTATTTGTTAGCGGGGCTACAATAGTAGTTAGCCCATAATTTCGGGCTCCCGATAACATTTTTTAGTTAATTTAGACCTCTTGCCACATGTTGTATACCTGAAAATTTATTCTAGCGTTGGGCTTGGTCTAGGAAGGAAAATATATGGAAATAATAATTGCCGCAATCTTGGGCACAGTTTTTGGCGTGGGCGGAACAGTCGTCTATGATCGACAAAAGACAGCCTCTGGTAAAACGAAGGCCGAGAGAGAGATCGCTAGTGCTAAAACAAAAGCCAGTGATATAGTCCTAAAGGCAAAGGACGAGGTACTAGAGATTGAGAACGAACGCCGCAAAGAGTGGAAGAAAACAGAATCGCGTCTAGCTGATCGCGAAACAACATTAGATCGCAAGTTTGATGAACTGGATAAGCGTACCGATAGGCTACGCGGTCAAGAGGACGAAGTTGAGTCGCTAAAAGGTGAGATCCGTGACATAAGGTTAAAACAACAAGACAAGCTAGAAAAGATCGCAAAACTTAGCAAAAAGGACGCTGCTGATAAATTGATGCAGATGACCGAGCGTGATATCAAGGAAGACTTGATAGGTCTAGTTGCGAAGTTACAGAAGGAAGCTGTGGATGAAGCCGAGGAAAAGGCTCAGACAGTCATCCTGACGGCTATGGAGCGCATGAGTAGCGAAGTGACTGCCGAGCGTACTGTTACCGCTATCAAGCTAACTGACGATGAGATGAAGGGCAGGATCATCGGCAAAGAAGGCCGTAATATCCAGGCAATCCAGCGAGCTACTGGTGTTGATATCCTAGTTGACGATACTCCAGGCATGATCATACTATCTAGCTTTGACCCTGTCCGTCGGCAAGTTGCACGACTCGCCATGGAGATGCTGATGAAGGATGGTCGTATCCATCCAGGTCGCATCGAAGAGGTCGTTGCCAAAGCCGAAAAGCAGATTGAAAAAGAAGTTATCCAAGCCGGCGAAGATGCCGCCAGGGAAGTCGGCGTACCTGGTATCCCTCGCGAATTGCTGCGCCTTCTCGGTGAACTCAAATTCCGAACCAGTTATGGTCAGAACGTATTGATGCATAGCACCGAGATGGCACATATCGCTGGTATGATTGCCGAAGAAATCGGTGCTGATGTTCGCACAACCAAGATCGCAACGTTGCTACATGACATGGGCAAGGCTGTTAGCCATAAAATCGAGGGTAAGCACCATCATATCGGTGCCGAGATTGCGAAAAAGTACGGCATGAGCGATGCTATTGTTCACGCTATCGAAGCACACCATGATGACATCGAAGCAACTACTCCCGAGGCGCTAGTCGTTCGCGTTTGTGACGCATTGTCGGCAGCGCGACCTGGTGCTCGAAACATTAGTGCCGAGAACTTTGCCGAGCGTATGCGTGATCTCGAGAATGTCGCACTCAGCTTTAAAGGTATCGAAAAGGCTTACGCCATCAGCGCCGGTCGTGAAGTCCGCGTTATGGTTCGGCCTGAATCGATCGATGACCTTAGTGCCATCAAACTGGCTCGTGATATCGCGACAAGGATCGAAAGTACTATGCAATACCCGGGCACAATCAAAGTAAATGTTATCCGAGAAACTCGCGCTATTGAGTTTGCAAAATAGTGTTCAAACACTTTACTCGCCAACAGAACATTACATTCATGGACAAGCTACATAAACGTGTCGCTAGCGCGGCGGCACTGCTAACTAGTCCAAACGGCGAATTGCTCATACTCAAAGCAAACTACAAACGCCACTGGTCGCTACCCGGTGGCTTGATCGATGACAATGAGTCAATCCTAGAGACTGCCTTGCGTGAAATCCACGAAGAGATCGGCCTTGCACTGTCTACTGATAGGCTAGGGCTCTGGGCGGTTGTTGATCGTCATAGCGATATTGCTCGTTCGTATTACTTTGTTTTTAAAGGTGAGATCAGTAGCGAAGAGATATCGCAGATTCGTTTGCAGGGCAGGGAGATCGACGAAAGTCGGTTTGTATCAAAACAGCAGGTGCTGACGAATGATCTAGAATACGGTAAGATTATAACAGCTTGGGCCAATAACCAGGCAGGATATTTGGAACATAGATTTATAGGAGCTAGCACCGATGAGTGATATTAGCGATGAGAGTGTCAGGCGTACGGTAGAACAAGCCCTTTCGGGTATCCGTGACGATATCGCCAGGTTAAAAGATTCTGTTAACCGAGTAGACGGTCGACTAACCGAGGTCCATCAAATAAGTGGAGAATTGCAGCATTTGATGGCTAGCGTAGATCAGCTAGTGCGCGGTATGCAGTCTTCGCAGGATATTGAAAATATGAGAGTTAGCGTCGATGATATTAGATTGCGCGTTTTGAATATCGAACGTGGCGTACAGGAATCAACCAATTATCTCAGGGAGCGCCAGCAACAGTTAGCTAACGACGAAGCAAATCGACGGGCTAGACAAGATAAATAGATAAATTATCTAAAGAATCAGGCTTTTAGGATTACTTCACCTAGCGGCTCACCGTATAGAACGACCCGGCCAGACGCCGCGCCTTCTAGGGTGCAGCTATAGAGCGTTAGTCGTGGTTGCTCTGTGCGGTCTTCGATCTCGATCGCCGTCGGCTCGACGTCCTTTTTTTCTGTAATCTTGTAGCCGTATCGTTTGCCACTGTAATTGATTATTATTTCATCGCCAACATCCAACTTGTCGATCTGGTAGAATGGCGATTTTTGGATAGTCTCCTGAGGAGTAGGTTTTATGGTCAGTCGGTGAGCTGCGATGATAAAGTTTCCACCGTCTTTGGGGTTGCCGCGTTCGGGATATCGCCATTGGGCACCTTGATCGAGTGCTGCTAGGCCTTCGCCATAAGAAATATCAACGCCGATTTTCGGGATGATTATCCTATTGTCGCCAGCTACCGGCGGGGCTAGTTTGGCGACTTCGAGCGGTTTTACTGTTATGCTGGCGTATTCTGGCGCCAAAACTAGAGATAGTAGATACAGACCACCAGCCAGCAACGCTATCGCTAGAGTGATGACGACAATCTTTCCGACTGAAACGCCAGATTTTTTATCAATAGCTAACAAATTCCACCTCGCATATTGTTTATGATTGTACCATTTGCGTCGCTATTTGGAAAAGAGGTAGTAGGGGTCGGACGACTTTGTGCCATTGACGGCATAGACAGACCATTCGCCGGCGGTGAGCATACTTGCACTCCACGTCCAGCCGTTGGTTTGGCTGTTTTGTTGTGCCATTTGGTAGGGTAGGAATCTGTCATAGTCATTACTGGAGTTACGTAGCCAAACAGTACAGTAGCTGTTGGCCACTAGTGAGCAACCGCTGCCTAGTAGCGAAGTTGTTTGAAAAGTGTGCTCACTGATATTGCTACCGGCTTGGGCTAATATCGGTGATTGCGAACTGTCGTTGATACTTTGCGCCACCATGATCGCGGTATTGGCATCGACAATACCGTGACCGTATTGGTTGGAATATAACGCTGAACCCATGGCGGCAGGTTTACGCGCACTGGCACTGAGTAGTGATAAGATTTCTTCATGTTTTGCGTTTGGTCGCACGGACTTTATCAGAGAGGCGACACTGGTTACTATAGGCGTCGAGATCGATGTGCCATATAC
>JBARQK010000130.1:0-13138 GCA_049643705.1 Saccharimonadaceae bacterium (SeqCode)
TTGGTGCGGGTAGAGAGAGTCGAACTCACGTCTCAAGTTTGGAAAACTTGCATACTAACCGTTGTACTACACCCGCAGGCTATGAATATTATAGCAAAGATGCGCTATAATTTAATCATGAGATTTAATCGCTTTGTAAATCCGTTAAAGAGTGGCAAGATCCATTCTAGCGGCGTAGCGCGTGCCGCCAACCCTGATACGTTCGGAGCTACCAGCACGGAATCATTCGAACAGAGGCGTCAGATCGACAAAAATCGCCAAATCATCAAACCATTCAGCGACTCGGCCGTCACGCGCGATTACCGCGAACAGCATAAATTCCAAGTGATTGACGCTCCCAAGCAAACAGAGACTGAAGCCACCGAGGCCCAATACGGCCAAAACCGCCAAATCACCGGATCACGCTCGGAGACAACCAAACCAACCCGCCAGTCTTTCAACGCCTCGAGCGTCCCGCCCAGAACCTTCCGCGAACCACCCAGTCGTGGTTATAATCCATATAGCTAGATGACAAACCACCCCTGCTATGCTAGAATATTCAAGGTCGAGATATTCATGGCGAATATAGCTCAGTTGGTTAGAGCGCTGGATTGTGGTTCCGGAGGTCGTGGGTTCGAGCCCCATTATTCGCCCCAAGAAAATAGCTTCAGGCATTTATGTTTGAAGCTATTTTCTTTAGCGATTGCGTCTCGGACCTGCGCCTTAGGTCGTGGGTGAGAACTGCCAGTCGGCAGTTCGCAAGGCGATGTCACAAATGAACTATGTTCATTTGCCTGACTCGCGGGTCGCCAAAGGTGACCGAGCCCCATTATTCGCCCCAAGAAAATACCTTAAGGCATTCATGCCTGGAGTCTTTTTCTTTGAATGGGGTGCTACAATAATACAGATGAAAAAGTTTGCTTTCGAAGTTCATTCGCGACTACCTGGCGCATTAGCCCGAACGGGTACGATCCACACTCCACACGGCGACATACAAACGCCAGCATTCATAGTTGTCGGTACGAAAGCCAACGTCAAAGCTATGGTTCCAGAACAGGTCAAAAGTGTTGGCGCGCAAGCGGTCCTCGGCAATGCATACCATCTATACTTGCAACCAGGACATAACTTGATCGCGAGGGCCGGCGGCATCGGCAAGTTTATGAACTGGAGTGGACCGACTTTCACGGATAGCGGCGGCTTTCAGGTTCTGTCACTCGGCAGTGGATTTAAAAAAGTTCTAGCGATGAGTACAGATGTGGAGGCCGAGATAGCGATCGCAAAAAAAGGCTCTCGTCACGCCTGGGTTGATGATGACGGCGTGACTTTCAAATCGCACCTCGATGGCAGCATGCATAAATTCACCCCTGAACTATCGATGCAGATTCAACATGGTATCGGCGCTGATATCACATTTGCCTTTGACGAACTAACATCCCTGATCGATCCATACGAATACCAGGTTGAATCACTGGCGCGAACACATGCCTGGGCAGAACGTAGTCTGGACGAAGTCCAGCGACTGCGCAACGACAACCCTAAAAAACCTTTCCAGGCGCTGTTTGGCGTTCTGCAAGGCGCCAACTACGAAGATCTGCGCAAACAGACAGCTAAGTGGATGGCGGAACGCGACTTTGACGGCTATGGTATCGGCGGAGCGTTAGAAAAAGAAAATATGGCTCAGATCATCAGCTGGGTCAACGAGATATTGCCCGAGGACAGACCGCGACATTTGCTGGGAATCAGCGAACCGGACGATATCTTTGCTGCCATCGAAATGGGAATCGATACTTTTGACTGTGTCTCGCCAACTCGCGTCGCCCGTAATGGCTCTGCCTACACTCGGTACGGACGTATCAATGTTCGCGGCAAAAAGTATACCGACATGTTTGAGCCGGTCATAAAAGACTGCACATGTTACACCTGCCAGAACTATACTCTCGCCTACATCAATCACCTACTCCGCGCCAAAGAAACATTAGCTGGAACATTACTCTCGATCCATAACGAACATTTCATCATCAAACTTGTCGATGATATCCGCCACTCGATCACTGACGACAGTTTCTATAACTTCCGCGACACGTTCCTAGCCGATTACTATTCCAAAAAAGTGATATAATAAATTCGCTGCAACCGCGCTGCAGAGTGTTTTGGTTTTAAGGCTATTCGACATATTCTAAATTCCATATTCCAATTCCCAACCTTGCCCCGGTAGCCCCGCCTGTCTGGCCGACAGGACGGACAGGTAAGTGGATAGAGTAGATAGGCCGATTCACAAGACCACGTATCTTAACACTTCCAGATCCGCCCCGGTAGCTCAGTGGATAGAGCAAGAGACTTCTAAGCTTTTGGCCGTTGGTTCGATTCCAACCCGGGGTACCATGAAAAATAGCCGTCCATTTGGACGGCTATTTTTCATAGTTACCTTGAGTAGATCGAACCAACGGCGTTTTGCATAGCAAAACATAGCCGTTGGTTCGGTGTAGCGCAGCGAAATTTTGGAAAAGTTTACTTTTGCCAAAATGAGCAAGCAAAAGATGCTTCGGCAGATTTCCAACCCAATTTGCCATATCATCCCGGCGGGCGCAGAGTCGCACATACTTTCTAGTTGAATGAGGTATTTGCCAATTATACGATATCAACCCAACATACATTATTGACATATATTCCAATTAATGTTATTATTCTTTTGAATCTTCTCACCAGAGATGATACGACAGAGAGGAAGCGCCATGAGCGGACCCATCAGGTGGATCACGAGCAAGATCAACAACTGGCGCAAGACGCGCCAGCTCCGCAAGGCGGTGGCCGAGGCCAGGCGGGATCTCGACTTCTGGATGGCCTGCAACTCGCCTTCGGGCGATCCGGCGGTCAACTCGATGATCGACGAGATGCGGGCCGAGGCCCGCAGCAGGATCGTCACCATCTGATCCTCGCCCCGCCGCCGTAGAACGGAAAGGCCGTCGAGATATACTTCTCGACTCAACCGCGTTCTCGGCGGCCTTTTCTATTACATTTTTTATTCAATCTATCTTACAACGAGAAAATTCTTACATCTGCTGGGTTATCTTCAATATCTCTGACAGATCGAATCAACTGCGTCTAAAAGGTAAAAGACACTTCAGCAGATTTCCATCCCGAGTTGCCAAGATTTATATTTATGCTTTTATTATCTAGCATGTTAGTAGATAATGGCATTAATGACCGATCGAGACCCAACAATACCATCACCTCCTGATTTTTTAGACACCGTCACCGTGTACGAGTTGCTTGATCGTGGAGAACTTGAAACTGCGATCGCAGCTGTTAAAAAACTTACATATAACTCTCTGTCTGATCTCGACAAAATAAGAGATCTAAAAATAGTGCTCAGAGCTCTCGCTGAAACAGAAGACGGCACAAGATCGGCTATTGAATTATTGGATGCCTTGATTCAGCGTCCACAACCCGTACAGGATATTACTGATTGGCAGGCGAGATACGAAGCATCATTTTACGACTATATGATTCAGGATTTGGTCATTACCGCACTAAGACAAAAAGATTTTGAGACAGCGGCTATAGTCGTTGATAGAATGTACGATTGGTATGTTGGACCGGCGATGGGTGGCAATGATTTGTTAGAACTCGCATATGCCGCGGAAGACCCAGCCATATTGGCGTCTGTTTGGGCTCTTATCGCAAAGCGTTGGAGGAATGGCATAGCTGCCGAAGCTATCCCCTCACTATCCGCATCTATTACAGACAAGTCTACGATTGACGCTATAAACGCTTGGCTAGGTGAGACGCCTATTGTATATAGGATTCCCGGCTAAATGACAGCTTCGAATCTATTTTTATTCATAAAGTAGTAGTCACGTCGCTAAATTCTACCTCCGCCAAATCGACCTGCAGTAAAAAACTGCCTAGCAGAATGCAAGATAGTTTTCATTTAATTCAACTAGCTACTGTCCCTGCTCCAGCTCTACTAATCGACCTTCGTTTACTCTAAAGGTAAAGAGGCTAAACTGGTATGGCATCCAATAATCTGCCGCCTTGTCCCTACTCGCGAACAGGCAGCGCTAGATCAACCCACTGAGCCCGGATATGCTCTGGCGCAGCGCCAGCAGGAGTCTTTTCTATGGTAAATTGCGCCAGTATAGGCCCGTACTCGTCATGTAGGGCGAGTTTGATCTCAGGTGATAATTCAGTCATGATCACTACCATGCCAGATATCTTCACAAAAGACAATATGCGATCCCTGGGCTAGAGGATTTTGTCGGAAACGCTAAGCAATAGCTACTATTTACACGCACAAATGATATCATAAAAATGTATGGCTCGTGAATTTGAATCACAGACAGTAGCTGATCCGGGTAGTAATATCGAACAGGCTACTCGGTTGGTCGCGAGCCTTGACTCAACCACTATATTCGACCACCTCCTACAGACCCCGTCAGTGATAATCACAGAAGCATTTCTCATTCTCGTCAGCCAATACGACAGACTAGCCACTCTCTCTGGCTCGACCGACGGGAACACCGCGAGTCTCAGGCACAAGTTAGATATCTTACGTCAGTTTATGAGCGACACTGAAATCGTTGATGCGTTTATCAGATACGAGCTTTACCAAGACTAATCTTTTAGATTATCTGCTTCGGCGACTATCTGGCGCGCTGCCTCGGCCGAGCCGAGGATAGCTTCGACTTGACCGTAGGTTATCTTGATAACACCGCCGGGCTCTACTTTGCCAGCTAACATCTGTTTCGCAACAGTATTTTCGACAGCCCTTTGGACAACGCGACGCATCGGACGGGCGCCGAGGCGCGGATCATAACCACGGTCGACTAACAGTTCTTTTGCCTTGTCTTCGACAACTACGCTGACTTTCTGGAGACTCAATGTTTTATTTATGCCAGCGATCATCAGATCAACAACCTGCAACAATTCTGGTTTTTCTAACGGACGGAAAATAACTATTTCATCAAAACGATTCAAAAACTCAGGTCGGAACTGCGCTGTACTGATCAATTCGTCGACAAACTCTGTCTCAAATTGTTCGAGTTTATAACCACGGTCGATGTATTCCCTGATCCGTTCAGCGCCCGCGTTGCTGGTGGCGATGACGATCGCATCGCGAAAACTAACTTCACGATTTTTTACGTCGCGCAATATTCCCTCATCGAGTAGCTGCAGTAGTGTCGCCAAAACGGCAGGATGTGCCTTTTCAATCTCGTCGAGCAGAACTACACTAAACGGTTGTTTCATAACCTGCGCCGTCAGACTAGAGGCATCTTCAGCGCCATCGGCGATCAGACGCGAGACATCCTGACTACGTACGAACTCGTTTAGGTCCAGCCTGATTATCCTATCTTCGCCATCGAAATAGACATCGGCCAGAGCCTTGGCTAGTTCAGTCTTGCCCACGCCGGTCGGACCGAGGAAAAGGAAAGTGCCTATCGGACGATTTTCGTTACGAACACCCGCCCTGGCGCGACGCAAAGCATCGCTAACAACCTGAACTGCTCTGGACTGATTGATCATTCGCTCATGAATATGCGATTCGAGATTCAGTAGTTTTTCACGATCCTCCGTCTCGCTAGCAACGCTGACTTTGACATTCATAGTCTGCTCGATAGCCTTTTGGACAGAGTTGATAGTTACCAGACCATCCTCGCTATATCCAGCAGCAGACTCCAGCAATTTCAGAGCTTTGCCTGGCATAGCTAAATCGTGCAAATAGCGAGCACCTAGTCGGTAAGCCTCGTCGAGCGCCTGATACATATAGGTAACCTTGCGCTGGAACTCATAGATTATTAGCTGATCCTGCATGACAGCGATCGTTTCTTCGCGAGAAGCTTCACCTACCTGGACACGATTTATGGCATTGATCAGAGCCGAATTCCGTTTGCCGATGCGCAATAACTGCTGCTCATCCATGGTCAGTATAACGCGCAAATTGCCAGCCTCTAGTATCGGTAACAGCACGTTTGTCAGATCAACTGAGCCAATATTCTCCTCAAAAAATAGCTGTGCATTATCTAGACAGATGATAATGTTTTTTGCGGCAAAAGCTTCACCCAGCACATTCATAACCAAACCCTCCAACTCGCCGCGACCGGGTGCGGCAGATATCAGAGACGAGGCATCGAGCAAATAAACTTGGCGGTATTTTAGACTCTCGGGTATATTGGCACGTGCATCGAGTAGCCTCTCGGCAAAGGCGTGCACTAGAGTAGTCTTGCCGGCGCCCTCTGGACCAACTAGGGCGATATTCTGCCTACCGTTCTGAGAAAATGTCGCTATCATTTGATCGAGCGCTGTTCGATGCGCCTCAACTTCAACCGATAACAGTCCGCTCCTCGATATCTGCTCGCTGATGTTCTGGCCAAAACGACTCAGATAGTTGACATAGCCAAAGCTCCAATCTCTAGCGATACCGCCAGTCATTTTAGTTTGACCGTGCTTGTCTACTAGATCCAGTATGTGCTGCTGCCAACGAATACCCGATACCAGATCCTCGTCATTTAGCTTTAAGCTAGCCAATATACCATCGACAGCAGGGAATAGGCGAGTTATAGCAACCGCCAGGACGCCACCCGTTATCTGCCGCAATTCTGCTTGCTGGCGCACCTCATCGGCTTTTTTCCATAGAGCAGACGTGTCTTTTATCTGATCACTCGCCATCTCTTGCAATGTACGCGGCGACAAACCAAACCTAGCACCAAAGAACTGACCACTCGAAGTACGCCCTGCAGCCGTAGCTATGTCTTTGGGAGTTGGATTTTCCTTTAGCTGACCCAAGATATCGGCCGCGATGATATCGTCAATCGTCTCCGGATTTTTTGGCGAAGCCAGGTCGACAAGCTCGCGACTATACCATAGTTTCGGCATTGCCAAAACAGCCCCCAAACCGATCACAATCCATCCTACCGCAACACCTAAAACTACCAAAGCTGAACCGACGGCCATAAACAGGAAACTAAAGATCGGCAATAATGTTAGCCAAAGCCCCTTTATGCGACCACCAAATCTAGCCTGATGCGCACGCATGCTTTCATAGTCAAAATCCTCGTAATTCACTGTGGTATCCAACCTATGAGTGTCATTACTAGGCCGATCAGGGGCATCAGCGGTATCAGCGGCCAGATTATCAGCGTCATCAACCCGATGATACCGACAAACACTATAGACAAGACTCCAAAAAATATCATAAATGAACGAATGAACGCGCCCATGAATCGCGATATCAGGTTATCTAAAAAGTGACGAAAAACGACATTTACAGGACCTTTCACTTTTCCAGCAGAATCCTGACGAAATGGCGAAAAAAGCGTGCTAACCAGTAACTCGATCGAGAAATAGTCATATATATTATCCAGCCAACCTCTGACAACTCGCAGCTGACTCAGCCAGCCGGCTCCGTACCACCAAGAAATCAGGCCTATAATTACCATAAGTACATTGTAACTCACCACTATCGGATAAGCTATAATGGTACCATGTCTAAACCCTATACTGTCATTCTGGGCAAAGCCGTCCGCCACATATCTAGGTTACGAGGCGGTGGTTCTGCTTTGCCGGGGTTATTTGTTGAAAAGATCGATCCCGATTTTGTTAGTCACACGCTCGGGCAGCTACCGGGCGGCGTTGTTGTAGTTAGCGGCACAAACGGCAAAACCACCACGACAAAGATTGTGGTTGAACTACTAGAAAGCCAGGGTCTACGAGTATTCACGAACCGCACCGGCAGCAATTTTGTCCGCGGTGTCGCTGCCGCCCTACTAGCCGAAGTAAACGCTCGCGGTCACCTGAATGCCGATATTGCCGTACTGGAACTCGATGAGGCGCATGCTGTACATTTTGCGAGAAGCGTTAAACCGAAATACAGCTTATTTTTAAACGTTTTACGCGATCAACTGGACCGTTTCGGCGAGATCGACAATACCGCTTCCCTTCTCCAGAGTGTTGCTAAATTTACAACAGCTGGAATTGTTGTTAATACTAACGACCCTAGATTATCTAGCCCTGAATTTACAAAAGACGTCTCGGCCGAAAAATGGAGTTTTGGATCCAGCCCAGCCCTGATATCGCAATTCCCTTCTGACGAGCAGCTGCGCGGTGGCGAGGCTGCCGCAGGATCAGTTGAGTCTGTCGATCATACGATTCTAGAATCAATCGACGGCCAACTGGCAACCATTAGTTTCGCAGGCAATACGATCACGACTAAACTCTCCGTTAACGGCATCTACAACACGCTCAATGCCGTCGCAGCAGTAGCGCTATGCCGCATGATCATGGGCAATAATCTAAACGAATCTGCCATGATCGAAGCGTTATCAAAAGTCACACCCGCCTTCGGTCGTGGCGAGAGCCTAACGGTCGATGGCGATAGCTGCGAACTAGTTCTGGTAAAAAACCCGAGTGGTTTCCGACTCGGCCTACAGTCGTTCGACCCAGCTGGTCATCACACGATGATCGCCATCAACGATAACTACGCTGACGGTCGCGATATGAGTTGGCTCTGGGATGTTGATTTTGACTCGTTACAAAACGAGGGTGTCGCCAACCTAACTGGGATTCGCGCTTACGATATGGCCCTACGTCTACAGTATGATGAGGTCAAGATCACGGATGTTAGCGAAGATATCGAAGTCTCACTAAATGATTTTTTGCGATCCGGCAAAGGCAAACCAAAACGCATTTTCTGTACTTACACTGCCATGTTGACTATCAGAAAGATGCTCTCGAAACGAGCAAATGTGGAGCGTGTATTATGAACGACAAGCACATACGCCTACTGCAGCTCTACCCGCAAGATATGAATATATACGGCGATTGGGGCAACACACTAGTGCTGAAACGACGATTAGAATGGCACGGCTATGACGTCGAGCTTCTCGAGTATAACCCAGGCGACGCTTTCCCTGAAAATATCGATTTGATCGTCGGTGGTGGCGGACAGGACAGTGGTCAGAGCAAAATCCAGGATGATCTACTACGCATCGGACCAACTCTAATCGAACTGGCCGAAAATGACGTACCGATGTTAATGATATGCGGTTTATACCAGTTGTTTGGTAAATTCTTTAAAACAAAGGACGGTTTTGTCATCAAAGGTATCGGTCTGCTAGATATCGAGACCTATGGCGGCGGCGAGCGCATGATCGGCAACATCGTTACGGAAAACGATCTATTCGGCCAGATCATTGGCTACGAAAACCATAGCGGTCAAACATACCTAGGCCGTGATATCAAACCATTCGGTCATGTCATAAAGGGTGCTGGTAACAATATGAAAGACGGACACGAAGGCGCAATCTATCGCAATGTCATCGGGACATACCTCCACGGTTCATTATTGCCAAAGAACCCGGCTGTCGCCGACTGGCTAATTGAGCGCACGGTGGTCCGACGCTATGGCGAGTTCACACCGCGAGAGATCGATGATAGCTATGCGAAGTTGGCGCGAAAAACAGCACTAAAGCGTCCGCGCTAAACTTTAAAGACTCGAGCATTTGGTAATTTACCTAGCGCTCCGAGCAAGTCTCCTCTGATCGTTGGTACGAATATACGGCCGAATTGATTATGAGATACGATCAACACGGTTTTGACCTCGAGCTGATCAATGAAATCTTGCAGCCTAGCTGCCCGTTCAATCATGGCAATAGTAGACTCAGCGCCCATCTGAGCGTAATCTTCTTCGTTCGCGTCGTCCTGAACAGAACTAGGCTGACCTTCATACCGGCCGCGATATCTCTCTATCGCCAGATCGGTTACTATGATATTCTCGACCGGATAACCGATCTGGTCGGCGATCAGACAAGCCGTTTCATAGGAGCGTTTTAGAGGTGAGGCAACTATCTTATCGATCTGTGATCCGATACCACTTTCCTTTAGTTCGGTTCCGGCATTCACTGCCTGTTCGCGTCCTTGATCGGTTAGATCAACATCGGTATGTCCGGCACATATACCGTCTAGATTTGCAGTGCTTTCGCCGTGACGCACGAAATATATAGTTGTCATTTTGCCCCCCTTAGCTCGAATAAATCTTTTGCTACCTGATCGCCGTGCCCGAGAGGCGTAACTCGACCATAAACCTTAACAACATCACCAGACGGATCGATGATAAATGTTTTGCGCAAGACACCTTCCCGGCCATACATCTTTTTACCCCAAGCACCATAACTATCCATCACGCTGTGATCAGGATCCGACAATAACACAAAATTTAGATTATATTTTGCTTTGAACGCTTCGTGACTGGCGGCATCGTCGCGACTGATTCCGATAACTTCTGCCCCTAAATCGGTTATTACGTCCCTGCTATCGCGCATGGCGCACGCTTCAACAGTACAGCCGGGCGTATCGTCCTTTGGGTAAAAATACAGCACAACCCATTTGCCTCTGTATTCGGATAATTGATGCATCTCGCCTACACTATCGAACAGTTTAAAATCAGGTGCCTGGTAAGGAACGATTTTGCTCATGATTTCTCCTTTATTGCAGTTCGATTTCTACAGCACGGATGACTTCCTGGTCATCCTGAACCTCTGATGCATTTACTGAACGTAAAACTTTCCATTTGCCACTGCTCGGCATGCCAGGGTTTGATTTTTTCCAGCTACCGATATACCAGATCTTGCCGCCGTTGCTCCTAGCGAACGCTTCGACGTCCTCAACCTTGCGATAATCACTGTTTTTGATCATCTCCATCGAGCCCCAATCGCGTATAGTACCGTTGTCGAAGTAAACGGGATTTCTATCTGTCCCATAGTAATGTATCTCATAAAAACCGTAGGCAGTGGTTAGAGTCGGTTGACCTTCGCTGGACAAGCGCTGCAGCTCTCTCATAGTTTGACGTATCGGCAGATAATCGCCGTTGTTTTTGTTGTAGTTACCGGTGTTGTAGACATGAGCTATGCCAGATATCATTGCAACCACCAGGAGCGCTGCGGTCACCTTACCAGCAAATATAGTCTCTTTTTTGGATAAACCATAGGCGATGGCAACACCAAATAACGCTGACCAAAATGGCAATGCGGCTAGCAGATAACGTTCAACAAATGCCGGCCTCAGTGGAGGCAACGACAACACGATCAGTAACAAAACCGGCACTAACGATATAGCCATTAGCAACTGAAAGTAACTCTTTTGTTTGCCCTTGAGGCTAGCGACGGTTTTTACGAATAAGTAGGTCAATAAAGCGATCAGAGCAGTACCGAGCAGAGCAAACCATCCGACCATCTCCCAGTTCTCACGATATGTGAACAGGTTGGAAATGAAGTTAAACGGTGTCATTATCGAAACAGGACTGATCCAAAAACCAGTCGCCTGAATACCAAGCATTTGTTTTAGCATGACAGGGAGCCATGGCAAAAATAGAGCGATTGCTACAACATGAGCCAATATCCATTCTCGGCTAAAGAAAGCTTTGCGAGTTTTCGCGCGTTTGCCAGTTCTAACTGATATATAACGCCATGCCCAATGAGCTAGCCAGATGAGCGCTGTAAAATAGTGAGTCCACATACCTAGTGATACCAGCACTCCATAGGTGATCCACTTTGCGCGAGTTGATTTCTCTGTTGCATTGACCAGCACATAGGTTGCGGCTGCGACTATTGCCATCAGCAGTCCGTACATTCTGGCTTCTTCGCTATAACGAACTAGCATTGGCGAGAGCACCATAAATAACATAGTCCAGCCAGCAGCTCGGCGATCGAACATTTTGCGTATCAACAGATAGACAAATACCATCGCCACCACAACAAAAACTAGGCTCATCGAACGTAGGGCCAGTTCAGAATTACCAAACATCGCCTGCCAGATTTTTAACAGCCAATAATACAGCGGTGGGTGAACATCGACAGCCGTATAATACGTTGCATCCGTAAAGCTAAAGCGCGTCAAATAGACACTAAAGGCTTCGTCAAACCAAATAGACCAGCGTGTTATGTTGCCTAGCGAGATGGCGATAAATGCCGCTAACCCGCCTCCGAGAATCAACCAGTCGTGTTTATTGAATTTTTGATCTTTGCGCCGAAACAGTTTATCCCATATATTCATAGTCTAAATATAACAGTTACAGTAGAGTGAATCTACTCTTTTCAGCATGTTGCCCCTGTAGTATAATAAGGCAGCACTTGTTTCGGGGTGTGGCGCAGTTGATAGCGCGCCCGGTTTGGGACCGGGAGGCCGAAGGTTTGAGTCCTTTCACCCCGACCATAGAAAAAAGACTGTCCATGGATAGTCTTTTTTCTATGGCCGAGGCTGAGCGATTCAAACCTTCGGGTTTTGCAAGGCAAAACGGAGAAGGTTTGGTGTAGTGAATGAAGTAAAGAAAAGCAGCGTAGCTATTTTTCTTTACGAATGAACGAAGGAGCGAAGCGATGTCCTTTCACCCAATCGGACACCTACCCTCTTTATGATTTGCCTCATCTGCTCTATAATTGATACTGCTAATGCACAAAAAGCAAAAACAAAAATTTATTCTGGTCGCTGTAGTTGCCGTTGCGGTCGGGGCATTTAGCTTTGCTCGCTTTTTGCAAATCATACCTATGCCGGCGTTTACCGACCGTCTACCAGAGACAATCGCCACGAAACCGATAGATGAGGATACATCCATAGCTGGTCAGCCAGAAGCCCAGGAAGTCCAACCGGAAGAAAAATCACCAGAGCCTCAGCCAGAAACAACCCCGCCGATCAAAGACAAGACTGAACTGAGTCATATGGAGCGCGTCGCGCCAAAACAAGCCGAGATAACGAAACAAGTCCAACATGAATACACCTATAACCCGGTAATGTTGCCAAATGACACGTTCGCCGGTCAATGGGCCCATAGTAGCGTGCGCGCGGCGGACGCTTGGGACCGGACGACCGGAGCACCCGTGGTCATAGCTGTCATCGATACCGGCTTTGGACTGAACCACGAGGATCTAACCGACAGCTGGCACACAAACCAAGGTGAGGTCGGACTAACCGTCGACGGCAACACATGTTGGGATGGGTCTGCAAAGAACAAATCTAGCAACAATTGCGACGATGACGCTAACGGCTACGTTGACGATTGGCGCGGCTGGGATTTTGCAACGATCGACAACAACCCTCAAGCTGGACAACAAAATCCATACGGCGCTGGCGTATCCCACGGCACGATAGTTTCTGGACTGGTCGGCGCAAC
>JBARQK010000131.1:0-2833 GCA_049643705.1 Saccharimonadaceae bacterium (SeqCode)
GATCCATGCTCAACAATACTTCCGTCCTTCATCATATAAACAATGTCGGCCTTCTCTATCGTCGTTAGTCGGTGACTGATTGCTACAATGGTTTTGTTTTTTGCGGAAAACAGACGATCAAATATGCGAGACTCCGCGAGTGCATCGATCGCACTGGTCGGCTCATCTAGAATGATTATCGGAGCGTCACGATAAAAATTACGCGCTAACGCCAACCGCTGCCACTGCCCTCCAGAAAGTTCAGTCCCGGGCGTACCGTCGCTATGCTCAAACCACTGGTTAACATAGCTATCCTCGCCCTTTGGTAATTTAGCGATAAATTTACGGGCTTCAGCCATTTCGATTGCCTGGTTTAGCCGATCCCGATCCTCTGGATTGTCGACATCACCATATATAACGTTCTCTTTTGCCGTAGCAAAATGATAATGCATAAAACTTTGCTGTAAAACACCTAGCTGCTTGTGCCAATCGGTTTTGTTGATATCATTTAGGTTCACTCCGTCTATCAATACCGCGCCGGACTGTGCTTGATACAGGCCCATAATCAATTTTATGAGCGTCGATTTGCCAGCACCGTTCTCGCCTACGATTGCAATGTGTTGATTGCGGCCTATGGTCAGCGACACATTTTTTAACACATCGGTCTCAGAGTTGGGATATCGAAAACTCAGGTTCTTTACCTCAATAATCTCTGGTCGTGATCTCAGAGGTTGTTTGCCTTCCTCGCTTTCTGGTAGAGCCATAAATTGCTCATAATCATACATAGTGGCCAGATCTTCGTCTATCTGGCTGATCTCTGAGATAAAACCGTTCATACCACCTAAAGCTCGACTAACTAGCTGCTGCACATAAATAAATTGACCAATCGGTTGGGAGCGATTAATGATTTGCACAGCGATATAAACAAGTGCTATAACCTCGGCGCCAGCCTCGATGATATCAGCACCGAGACGCTTTAGCACAAAAGATTTCTCAAAACCGATCCTGGCCATTTCATCTTCATCACGGAGCTTGGCGCGTAGATTTAACATATATTTGGCCGTGTTATAGACTCGTAATTCTGCTAGATTGCTAGTCTGAAAGACGCTGTAGGATATGCCATTGACTTTACGTCTTTTTTCGACATTACTCTTCCAGTGCTCGGATTGCAGTCTAGATAGTCTGAGCTGAATAATCATACCGGGTACGACGGCCACGACTACGATAAGCCCCAGCCACCAACTGACAAAAAATAGCGCACCGACACCAACAAATACCTGCACGAGTGCCGTAACTATCCGACCAATCGTATCGAAAAAACGAGCGAAAAACATCGAGAAATTCTGAGCCTTATCGAATAAATCAGCCGTCTCCTTTTCGTCGTATCGCCAATAATCAATCGATGCAAAATGTTCGTATAGTCTGTCGGTTACGGCAGCCTCAATCTTGTAGTTAGTTAAACTATTGATGTAACGTTCAATGCTACTCCAGACTGTTAATAACACTCCCAGGCCTGCCGTTATCAGAACATAGGTGATTGCTTGATTTCCGGCTTGCTGGTTGCCGGAATATCCTTCTGCGAGTGCGGTTGTAGTTAATGCCGCATAATAGGCCGTTACGATCGGGAGTAAAGCGACGACGACAGCACCGAATAATTTGATGATGACGGCTGAAGGCGAAGCCCGAAAGGCCGTTGAGCCGACATTAGCCATGGCTTTAATCCGCTGCTTGATTGATAATTTGGCTTTTGACTTTCCTTTTGACATGAATTTATTATACAGGTCAACTAAAAGAAGTCATGACGTTCAGTACAGCAGGAGGAACAAGCTCGTCGATCGGTAATGCATTTTCTAATCTATATCGTACTTCCGTCGAACTAACGACTGTGGTATCAACCGACAACTGTTCGAAATGGATAGGTAGGTCTAGGGTCTCGTAGCCTGGTCGCTGAATTATTAACATATCTAGGTTCCTCATTAACCAACCACCGCCATGCCAGCTTCTCATTGTCGATATCGAATCAGATCCAAATACCCATATTTGCTTTATGTCGGCGCATCTAGCGTTGATATCCAGTACGGTCTGGTATGTTTCCGTAGGCTTATCGTTGTCTATTTCGGAAGTATCAATGATAACTTTGGCGCCTTTTTGATCGATATCCGATAAGAGTGCCTCGGCGTATCTGATACGTACGTTTCGCGGAGTAGCGATTGTCTTGTCCTTACGTTGACCGCTCAACATCAGCCAAACATCGGCATCAATCTCGGCCGCCTTATTAACTACTGCTTGCAATATCGCCTGGTGAGCCCGAGTTGGTGGGTTGAACGCTCCACCGTAGACAATAACTTTTTTCATGTAAGACCTTTCATTTTTAGTTAGTGTTCTATTGACACTATATAAAATCTACGCTAAGATGTCAATATGAAAACTTTAGAATTTACACGAACTAACGAATACCAACCCAAGAGCGACTTTATTCGCGTTGCTAGTGCGACGCCAGAAGTTGCAGTCGCCGATGTAACGACAAATACCGATCGTATCGAGCAGCTATATATAGAGGCCGCCAGCGAAGACGTCAGCCTAGTGGTCTTCCCCGAGATGTCGATCACTGGCTATAGTATCGGCGATCTAGTCCAAGGCACGAAGCTATTGGACCAGACTGTTCAATCAATCGTACATCTATCGCAACAAACTTTAGACAAAAACTGCGCCATGGTCGTCGGATTACCGCTCAGAGTCGGTAATGCAATGTATAACTGCGCAGCTCTGCTAGCCGACGGCGAGATAAAGGGTGTTGTACCGAAACAAAACTTACCGACCTACAAAGAATTCTACGAAAAACGCTGGTACCAGG
>JBARQK010000132.1:0-8965 GCA_049643705.1 Saccharimonadaceae bacterium (SeqCode)
GTTCTGTTCGTCGGCGAGCTAGTCGATGCGCTGTTCTTTTTTGCCATTATCATCAACAGCGGCATGGGCATCGCTCAGGAACTACGCGCTAAAAGCGTTTTAGACAAACTAACCATCCTCAGCGCCCCGCGTGTCAGGGTTGTGCGCGATGGCGAATCGGTCGAGATCGACGCCGAAGCTGTTGTTTTGGATGACTTAGTCGAGATCAAGGTCGGCGATCAAGTACCGACTGACGGTGAAGTTATCGCCACCGACGGAGTCGAGATCGATGAGTCACTGCTAACCGGCGAAGCTGATCCGGTGCGCAAAAACGCCGGCGACCAGGTTCTATCTGGATCGATCGTCGTGTCCGGTAGTTGTCAGTATCATGCGACGGCGGTCGGCGACGATGCCTATGCCTACAAACTATCGACCCAGGTGAAAAAATTTACCAAAATGCATAGCGAGTTGATGAGTGGAACCAACAAACTGCTCGGTTATATCAGCATAGTCATCCTAGTTGTTGCGCCGGTATTGGTATGGGGTCAGATCGCAAATAGCGGTGTCGACATAAAAGAAGCTGCCCTGCGTTCGATCGCCGCTATCGTCGGTATGATTCCGGAAGGTTTGGTGGTGCTGACTAGCTTTGCCTTTGTGTTGGCAACTATGACGCTAGCGCGCCGTAAAGTCTTGGTCCAGGAACTACCGGCAGTCGAGGGGCTGGCCAGGGTTGACGTTATCTGTCTAGATAAAACCGGCACATTGACCGAGGGCAAGATAGTCTTTGACCGTTTAGAGGTTTTTGATAAACAGGACGAAGCAACCGTCCAAAAAGTTCTGGCGACTTTTTCGAAAAATCCCGAATCGCCAACCTTAACAGCCCTGCACGACGCATTTCCCACTGGGGCTATCGAGTCGGTCAGTACGGTGGCGTTTAGCTCAAAACGTAAATGGAGCGCCCATAATTTTGCCGAACAGGGTGGTTGGCTGATGGGTGCGCCCGAGATCGTTTTCCCTGACGCTAGTATCGAGGCGCGTCAGTTGAGTGATCAGCTAGCGGCCGATGGGGCAAGGGTGATGGTGCTTGCCCGTAGCAAAAAGCACATCGATACTGACCAGCTACCTACTGGCCTCGAACCGGTCGCCCTGGTCGTGTTAAATGAAAAGATCCGCCCTGATGCCAGAGAGACATTGCAGTTCTTTGTCGAACAGGGAGTGGGGCTAAAGGTCATCAGTGGTGACAATCCTAGAACCGTGGCGGCTGTCGCGCGTAAAGTCGGCATCGACGTCGACGAGGCTTACGACGCCCGAAACCTACCAGAGGATGTTAATGAGGTGGCTGAAATCATCGAGAAACACAGTGTCTTTGGCCGTGTTCTGCCAGAGCAAAAGCGTCTGTTTGTTCGCGCCTTGCAGTCCAAAGGTCACGTCGTTGCCATGACTGGTGACGGTGTCAACGACGCCCTGGCGCTAAAGGACGCTGATATCGGTATCGCCATGGGTAACGGTGCACCGGCGACTAGGGCGGTGGCGCGGTTAGTACTACTCGACAGTAAATTTTCCCATATGCCGCACGTTTTGGCTGAGGGCAGGCGAGTCATCGCCAATATCGAGCGAGTTTCAAATCTGTTTGTTATAAAAAATGTGTACAACCTGATATTTGCCCTGACGGTAACTGTTCTGATGATGTCGTTTCCATTCTTGCCACGGCACCTGTCGCTGATATCCTGGCTAACTATAGGTATACCAGCATTCTTCCTAGCACTCGCTCCGAACAATCGCCGTTATGTATCGGGTTTCTTGATGCGCGTGTTACAGTTTGCGATACCAGTCGGCGCCGTGATAGCCACTACGGCGATATTGAGCTATGGCTATGCGCTCCAGGCAGACACTAGCGCAAAGGTTGCTAGTTCGGCTGCCGTAATCAGCGTCGTGACTATCGGTCTATGGGTGTTAGTTTGCCTCGCGAGGCCGCTAAAGGCCTGGAAAGTGGGTCTGATAGCGACTATGGGCGCGATATTCGTCGGAGTCTTGTTGTGGCCGTGGTTCGCCGATATATTGGAGTTCCAAGCCGTGGCGCCGTATTCGATCGTGGCATTTGTATTAGGCATAGCTGGCAGCCTGGTTGTTGAGCTGATATGGCGCTTTGGCCAGAAAAGGTCACAAAATATTGTTGACGGCCGATAATGCCTATGCTATATTCATTTCAAAAGTATAGCCACTTTAGAAAGGTAATATAAAAAATGGCAATAACTAAATATCAGAGGATTATGAGTGCTGCAGGCGTTCTATCGCTTGTCGGAGTTCTATCTCTACCAGTGATCACTTCTGCAGTTGCAGATAGCGACCCAACAACGATTACAGCTGACGTCGCTGATTCGATCGTTATGACAACATCAGGTTCAGTCCTACTCGACGTTATACCTTCAACAGCGGGTGCGTTGACTAGCGCGAGCGATACAGTAACGGTTAGTACTAATGTTGCTGCCGGGTATACACTTATACTTGGTGATACTGATGCTACCACTACACTTGCTAACGGTGGCAACACGTTACTAGCATCTGCTGGTACGCAGGCTGTTCCTACAGCATTAGAGACCAACCGATGGGGCTATGCTGTTGCTAGCGTAGGCGGCTTTGCTGGAAGCTATAGCACTGAAACAAATGTTACAGGTAGTGCTACTACCTGGGCTGGTGTACCGGCAAACGGCTCAGAGAATACGCTAAAGAACCAAGCAACTGCAGTAGTTGGCGACGTCACAACTGTCTGGTACGCAGCAGAGGTTGATCTTAGTAAACCTACCGGTAACTATGTCGGTGAAGTTACTTATACAGCAACATCAAACTAGTTCGGGTATTTGATAAACGTGAGTTTTTTCGGAAAAACAAATAGATTAGTGGTGGGCCTGCTCGCAGGCCTGCTACTATCTGTCGTATCAACGCCTATCGGCTATGCTGCCGAGCAGGATATCGCGAGGATAACATTATCACCGACGCAAAAGCGCTACGATCTTGACGCCGGTGCATCAACCAGAGATTATTTAACAGTACTTAACGACGGTACGAATGGTTACGATCTAATACTCTACGCTAGGCCGTACGGTGTGAATGATCCGACATATGATCCGGATTTTAGCAGTACGAAATCAAACGCTGACGCCTACAAATGGGTCCAGTTCGATCAGGCCAGTTACTATGTCGAGGCCGGACAAAGCATAAAGATTCCTTATACGATAACAGTTCCCGAAGGCGCCGCTCCAGGTGGTCATTATGGAGTTTTGTTTGCTGAAACACAGGAAAAGCCGCCCAGTGAAGGCGGTGCAGCCATCGCTCGAAATAAACGAGTTGGCGCCTTGTTATATGCGAATGTCAAAGGCGACTATATCGTTGGTGGCGAGACTACCAAACTAGAGATAGCAGGCTTGCAGAGCGTACCGCCAATGGTAGCGAAAACTAATACCAAGAACACCGGAAATAGTGATTTTATCAACACAGTTGGCATGAAGGTTAGCGATGTATTTGGAAATTTGAAATATTCTGCACAACAGGAGTATGTGGTTTTGCCTGGAACTAGCCGTGACATTACCGCCCAGTGGGCTAATTCACCGTGGCTAGGCATCTATAAGGTTGAGATTCATTCCAGCCTGTTAGGCAAAGACACGACGAAATCTAGCTATGTCCTCATGGCACCAGCATGGTTCTACCTGACACTGTTCATAATCCTCATGGCGGGGGCTACCTATGCGGTGGTTCGTTGGCGCAAAAAGCACTAAGAGTCTCTCGATCGTAACAGCCGTAGCTGTCGGCATCGGTTTGCTTGTCAATATTCCAAGGACAGTATCCGCTAATACAGATATCTATACCTTTGTCTGCAATGAGGCTATGACCTCTGGGTCAACCGTAAATATAACCAACCCCCAGAGCGACAGAACAGTCACAAATAGTAACGTTACCATCAGTGGCACAGTCAACGTCACATCTAGCATCGAAGTCTACATTGATGACGTCTATAACTCAACAGTGCCGATAGGCCTTGCCCAGGAGACATTTTCTACGACAGTTTCACTGAATGTCGGCACGCACACCATTAAACTGTACGCAAATCCTACATGTGGCAGCGAAGTGGGGACTGACGAGATAGTTTTGACTATGCGCGACAACGGTAACGGTAATCCTCCTGCCAACCCACCAGGTAAACCGACTGGAGGCACAACTACAAATGTTGGCGATCAGCCTGATCAGGCAGGTCAGAGTCTCGATCTAGCTGGCACCCCAAAGATCGAGATCGATAAAGGTCCATCGACTGGTCTCTGGCCGGTAGATCTCATCATCGAACAGAGTAGGGGCAATCCATTAGCGTTCACGGCCTATTCGCTAACTGGTGTCGTAGGCGTTTTTGTGATCTGGAGGTCTTTGAACACTCTCGGCATTACAAAGGGTGTTCTCGACAGCAAATATATCAACAGGCTGTTCTTTCGTAAAAAGCCATAAATGCTATAATGTCTACTAGTGAATACTAGAGGGAGAGTACTAGTTCTGGGGGTAGTGACGCTAGCTGTAGCGTCTGTTTTCTCTGTTAGCGCAGGCGCAGAGCGTTTCGAGAGCACTAGTTATACTATCGACGCTAGCGTCAATAACAGTTTCGGAGATGCTGGTAGCTCGACTAACTACAAAATGGTTTCTAGTGGTGGCGAGAGCATCATCGGTAGCGGTTCGAGTGGTAGCTATAAACTAGGGCAGGGCTATATCGCGCAGCTGGAAAAGAGCATATCGTTATCGGTGCAGCCGAGTGGTCTGCAGGTTTATTATCCGTTCAATGATACATCGCAGCAGAGTTCGTATGATTCGTCGTCAAATGCTAGCAATGCCGTATTGGTTGCATTACCGACCAGGGGTTCAGGCAAGATCTCGGGTGGTGTGACAGTCAACGGTTCTAGTCAATACGCCACCGGTCCAGATATCGATCTGACTACTGCTATGACGGCCGAGATATGGGTCAATCCTTCGTCATCTGGTCAAACAGCAAAGCTGATCTCGAAACATAGCAGCACAACCGATGCGCAACTCTATCTGGATGTCGCATCAAATCTCGTTACGGCGCATGTGACGGTTGGAGGTAGTGAATATACGGCTGTTTCAGCGACAACTCTACCTTCTAGCGCCTGGACACATTTGGCCGTGACTTTTGATGGTAGCAATCTGAGACTCTATCAGGATGGCGTGATCGAGGATACCACGCCCGCATCCGGTTCGATGGCGACAAATAACTATCTGTGGACGTTTGGACGTGACGCTTCGGCTTCATCGGGATACTTTGCTGGTTCAATCGACGAATTTAAATTGTTCAACCGTGTGCTAACCGATAACGAGATATTGGCCGAATTTACTGCTCAGGATGCTGGTAATGCCTCTGGTCTGAGCCTCGGTTCGCTCACGGCCGGCACTTCGAATGTCGCGCTTTTTGATGCTGTTATTCATACCGATGGCGGAGGTTATCTGCTGGCCGTTAGCCAGGACCAGGATCTGACGAATGGCGGCAATACCATTCCGGCCGTTTCTGGATCGATAGCTTCGCCAGTCACCTGGTCCGAGGGTACGACGAAAGGTCTCGGGTTTACGCTGATCAGCACGAATGCGACGGCTCTGCCTGGAAAATGGAATTCGGGCGCATCGTATGCGGCATTTCCTGGCACGTCTACGTCGTTTTATACTCGTGATGGCATCCAGTCTGGCAAAGATTATTTGAACATGCGGATTCGTGCCGATGTTGATCTAACTCAGATTGCTGGAGCGTATACCAACGTCATAACGATTACAGGGACGGTGACACCGTGAGGCGTCTAGTACTCGTCGCTATGTTGGCGCTAGCGTTGTTTTCGCAGCAGTCCGCTGGCGCGATCAGCCTAAAGATCAATCCACCGGATTATCGTATAACGCTAAAGTCCGGTGAAAAGCAAAAGGGCGTGATCGATGTTGGCAATCCGTCTGGTGCGGCCGTCAAAGTCGCCGCCTCCGTCCAGGGATTCCGTCAGATAGATGACCAAGGGAATCTAGAATTTTATGATGATCCAAAGATCAGTGAAGGCGTGCGTCTAGACCTCGACAATTTCGAGCTCGGGCCGAAAGAAACAATGCGGATGTATTTCCTGGTTGACGGCACGAAGCTGCCAGAAGGTGATGTTTATGCTGCTGTGTTTTTCACAACTATTCCGAGCGACAGGTCAGTCGGCGTCACGCAGTCAGTCCGCCTGGGCAATCTGCTGTCTATCGTCAACGGCAAGCCAGGTGAGCGAAAGGCGGACATAACAAAACTAGAGGTGCCTTTTGTTCAGTTCGGCGATCAGGTCACTGGAACCTATGCTGTCAAAAATACATCAGATCCTAATACCAAATCAGGTTTTTATCCGGACGTAAAGATCACTATGAATCCGTTTGAAACAAAGCAAACTAATACGTCAAAACTGGTTTTTGCAGGCAGGGAAAGATCAAACTATTTTACGATTAACAGTAGTCGATTTGGCTTTTATAAGGTTCGGGTTGAGTACAATGGTGGCTCGCGTGAAGTATGGGTTTTGATTCTAAATCCAGTAGGTTTGATCGTTTTTGGACTCGCCGTCGTGGCTTCGATCTCATACCTAGTTTCAAAGCGCAAAAAAACCTCCAAAAAATAGATTAAAACGGTTGTGCTAACGTTGCTCTGCGAGGTATAATAACCCCTATAAATGCCGAGCTTTTTGGCAAGTAAATAGGGGAATGTAAATAGGGGCAATGCAGATCTGTTACCACCGGGTACTTGCTAGTTGGACGCGCCATTTTTTCGGCTACATAGCCGCTATTTTGCTTGTTTCGACAATGTCACTAGGCCTACTTCCTGCTACCCAAACCCGCGCCCTCACTACCACCCCCACCAAAATGAACTTCCAAGGCCGCCTAACAGATTCTAGTGGCACGACTATGCCAGATGGCCTCTACAACATGAAGTTCCGTCTCTTTACTGTCGCCAGCGGCGGCAGTGATGTCTGGAACGAAACCCGCGAAACAACCAACAGGGTACAAGTCACAAATGGTCTCTTCTCAGTACAACTAGGTGCGGTTACCCCTATCTCCGCTAGCCTGTTTGCTTCTGGCAGCCTGTACTTTGAAGTAGAACTCCCAACCCCAGCAACCGCAACCTGTGGAACGGGCAGCTGTCAAACCTGGACAGAAGGTCCTATGACAACCCGAAGCATCCTATCGACTAGTGCTTATGCCTTTAACAGCGAAACCCTCGATGGATTGGATAGCACAGGATTTATTCAGAACCAAGACAGCTCCGTTCAAACAGCAGCCAAACTCTGGATAGGTGGTACCGCTCGTGTCGACACCAGCATCCTAGCACCACTCCTCGACACCGCAACAGCCACTACCCTCGAGATTGGTACCACTAACGCTACTAGCATCAGCCTAAAGAAAGACACCACCCTAGCCGCAGGCAATAGCCTAACCCTCATAGGTGGTGTCTACGGCACTCGCCCAGCCTCCCCAACCGCTGGTATGCTCTACTACGACACTACCAGTAACCAACTCCTCCAGTACAACGGCACTAAGTGGGTCAGTGACCGCAGCACCGCAACAAAGATCGTCGCCGCCAGTAATTCAAGCCAATCAGACAAAGATGCCGCTGACTATGTGGCAGATGGCAACACTGGTGCCGCTGCCGACGGTGACCAAGTGCAAATTAACGCCGCCCTCACCGCTGCGGTCGGTAAGAAAGTCATCTTGCTCGCCGGTACCTACACCGTCGATGCCTCCATCAGCGTCCCGAACAACACGACCCTTACGGGCGTCGGTACTGGTACGGTTATCGCCATACCAAACAACTTCAACGCCAGTATCAACGCTATCGTCAACACCGACACAACAACTGGCACGGGGATTACCATCAATGACCTCAAGATTGACGGTAACAAGGCTAACCAAACATCTGGCACGCAACGCGGTATCAGTATCGACACCGCTATCAATACCACCATTGCTGACACCACCGTACAAAACATGCGCAGTGACGGCATGTACGTGACAGACTACTCCAATAGCATAAAGATTACTGACAATATCTTCGCCGACAACGGTTCAGCCGGTCTCTCTCTCGACCAATACGAGTACTATGCAACGATTACCGGCAACATCATGCGAGATAACGGCGGGGTAGGGTTGTACGCCCTGAGGCTTGAGAGCAGCACCGTTAGTGGTAACGTCTTTGAGGCAAACACGACAACTGGCGTATACGCAGAGAACGCATCAGACAACACCTTCACGGCTAACACTATCGGCGACAACAGTGACTCAGGCTTTGTTCTGCACAACTCAAACAACAACACTGTTTCGGGCAATAAGATCCATGACAACAGTGGCAGTGCCAACAACAACGGCATCTACGTAAATGCTTCCGATGGTAACACTATCACAGGCAATGACATCACTGACACTGCTGCTACAACGAACTACGCCATCAACATCAGCAACAACACCTCCGACAAAAACTATCTCGCCGACAACCGCTTTAGCTCAACCCCAGGAGACTCAACTATCAACGATGCTGGCACCGGCACGGTCTACGCCAACCAACCCACCGCCGAGAACGGCATGAACTTGCTCAACCGCACCCTTAACTCAACCTCTGCCTTCAGTATCCAAGGCACCGACAAAGTTAACGTTTTCAATATCGATACTACCAACGGTGAACTCGAGATCGGCAACTACAATGGCGGCACCAATGCCGTTAACGGTAAATTGGTCATGGGTAATTCAACCAATGCTAACCTTGTCTCGCTTGTCTCTGGCGCTACTGGCACGAGCTACACCCTGACACTTCCAACAGCGGTTGGTGCCAGTGGCGATTGCCTCAAGACTTCCGACGCCTCAGGTACGCTCACCTTTGGTGCCTGTGCGGCTGGTGGGGGAGTAACGAGTGTCGGTGCCTTCTCTGGCAGTTCCATCGCTAACG
>JBARQK010000133.1:0-5121 GCA_049643705.1 Saccharimonadaceae bacterium (SeqCode)
GTCATAATCGTATGCATGCGACGGTTGTGCCGTGAGCAGCATCATATAGTTTGTTATATCAACAACATTATTGATCGCCTTACTGCCGAGACGAACTAGCTCGATCTGGAGCCACAATGGGCTTGGCTTGATCTCGACATTCTTTATCGCCACCGCCATAAAGCGAGGAGATTTTTCAGGTGTGTCATTAAAGACGGTCAAGTTAAGGCCTTCTCCGCTCGCGAACACTGGTTTCTGCCAATACCAATCGGGGTTTACAAACCGCGTATCGACATCGTCAGGACCCATTGGTAGCCCCTTCAAGATCGCAGATATCTCCCGCGCAACTCCGAGCTGCCCGAAACAATCCGGTCGATGGGTGAACATTTTATTTTCAATGTCGATGATCGTGTCATTGAGGCCGAAAAGTTCTGCGAACTTGGCCCCAGGTCTTAGATTTTGGTTCGCCGCCTGATGAATTGATTTTGGAAGGTCATCTTCAGTGATTTCAAGGATGCCGTCGTGACCTGTACCGATCGCCAGTTCATCGGGCGCAGCTAGCATTCCCTGACTCAAAACACCACGCAGTTCGCGCGCATCGAGTACAAAAGGCTCTTTGTCGGAAAAACTCGCAGGTACTGTCGATTTTGGTGGCAGCCATGCAGCAAATATTCCTACTCGTGCGTTTGGCGCACCACACACAACTTGGACGAGGCCTTTTTCGTCGCGCGGCACATCAGCAACCACGCCACCATCGTCAACCTTACAAACACTCAGCTTGTCAGCATTTGGATGCTTGTCGCACTCAACAACTTTTACTACAACAACGTCCTTGTATTTGGTGCCTAAGTCAATGACTCCCTCCACTTGTCCTAGTTGTTGATTGATCCTTTCGACCAATTCATCAACGCCCAAGTCGATATCGATATACTGTTCGATTGTGTTTAAACTAACTTTCATCCGACAATCTCCTCTAAGCTATCTCCACGAAGCGCTTGTTGAATCTTTTCCTTTTGGCGTTGGAATGCGAACGGCAAAAGATCCGCGATCTGCATCTCAACAATCTCACCACCCTTATTAACAATAACTATCAGCTCAGGCGAATAGTCATGTAGTATTTGCCTACATTTACCACAAGGGTTTGCAATAGCCGTAGTACTATCAGGTTCTTTCCTGACAGCGACAATCCTCTTAAATTCATGAATTCCCAGGCTCATGGCCTGACTTAGAGCAGCTGTTTCGGCACAAACAAATCCACTAAAATGATCACTATTTAAAGCGGTTACAGCTTGGCCATCTCTGGTCTCCAATACTGCACACACTGTATGTATAGGATTTAGGTAGCTAGCCTCCAATACCTTTCTGGCATGGCTAATCAAATCATCCATCAAAACTGCCTCAAAAAATCTAATTTACCTGATTGGAAATGACGGATATCTTCGATGTTATGTTTCATCATCGCTAGTCGATCGATACCGCAGCCAAACGCATAGCCGGTATAGATATCCGAATCGATGTCAGCTGCTTTCAGAACATTTGGGTGGATCATGCCACAGCCCAAAAGTTCGATCCATTTGCTCTGTGAACAAACGGGACAACCATTTTCGCAGAATGGACAAGACAGCGCAAACTCAAAACTCGGTTCGGTGAATGGAAAATAAAACGGATTAACGCGAACCTGGAGTGATTTACCGTAGTATTCTTCGAGGAACTTTTGCAGCGAAGCGACTAGCATTCCGGCATGGACACCACGATCAACATAGACGCCTTCGAGTTGGTAAAAGGTATGCTCGTGTCTAGCGTCTAGATCTTCGTTACGAAAAACTCGATCGGGTACGATAGCAGCGATCGGTTCGCCAGCCGTTAGATTTTTACTGTATTTTTTTAATACTCGATTTTGCATAGTACTAGTATGTGCCGGTGCGACAAATGGATCACCGTCACCGTCTGTTTCGATAGTCATAAATGTATCGTAATCATCGCGTGCTGGATGACCTTTTGGAAAATTCAGTGTCTCAAACATATGATACTGGTCATCTATCTCGCGCGATTCCTCGGCAACAAAACCCATACGCGAAAATATGTCGATCACTCGATCGATTTCCTGAGTTAGTGGATGCGTTGTACCCTGAGTGCTAGACAACAAATCCGGGATCTCGGCGTTAATGTCCATCGGCGCAGTAACGTCGATCGGCGGCAATTCTATCCGTACTTCAGCTTCGGCAGCGACTTTGTCACGCAGTAGCTGTACGAGACCGTTCACCGCCTGCCCGTAGGAGGCGCGCTCGGCAGGATCGAGTTGCGGCAACCCAGCGAACAGATCCTTTATCTCGGATGATTTTAAAATATCACTTTTGTTTTCTAGCTCGTCATAACGCGCCAAGAGCTGTTGCTTGATCTGTTCTAGCTTTTCCATCTGGATTAATTATAACAGAGTGGTCTAGCGTGAGATAGAATTTGCAATAAACAAAACCACCATCACCACACCAACGACAAGTATAAATATCCATACCCCGGCTAGGCTAGTTGTTCGTTTGGTGCCAGCTAGATAATTAGCATCGTGCTCGGCCGCTTCGGCTTGCTTTGCTTTAGCCGATGCCTTGATGCGTAGATCGGCAGTTATTCGCTTTTGTAGCTCGGTCTGGTTGTCTTGTTTGCTTAGATATAGTCCCATATAGATAAATTATACCACCCTGGTATCGCTTGTGTTATACTGTCCTTATATTTCACATTAAAGGAGGGAAATATCCATGGCTACCAAAAAAGCCGTTTCGACTGCCAAAAAGTCTGCATCAAAGCCGACTTCTACAGCAAAGAAACCAGCCCCAACAAAGGCAAAAACCACAAAACCAGAAGCTGCAGCAGTTGCAGCTGTAACTAAACCAACCGAAAAGTCAAAGGACCTAGCGTCTGATCGTATGGTACGTATTGTATCTGCCGAGATCGTCGGTACTTTTGTACTAACGCTCGTCGCTCTATTGACCTTCCAAGAAACCGCTCCGCTATACGTCGGTCTAACCGTCATGGCATTGGTTCTAGGAATTGGTGCTGTTTCGGGTGCTCATGTCAACCCGGCTATCACTTTCGGTCTATGGTCTATGCGCAAGCTAAAGACAATCATGGTGCCGTTTTATTGGGCAGCTCAGTTTATCGGTGCGATGGGTGCCGTTTTATTGATCAACGCTGTCGCCAAAGACACTATCAAACTAAGCTTCGACAAATTCCTAAGCTTTAACGGCGGACTATTCGCAGTTGAACTAGTAGGTATGGCTGTATTTATGTTTATCCTAGCTGCTGCTATCAGCCGCAAAGATCTATCAGCCTACGGCCGCGCATTTGGTATCGGTGTTGCGATAATCATCGGCTCTCTAGCGTCTGGTAGCTTGCTATCAAACATTCAGTCTGCTGATATCAAAGCTTATCAAGCGAAAGCAGCTGCAACCGAAGAAACTGTCGAAATTCCACGCGCAGTTTATGTAAAGGGTGCAACCCTAAACCCTGCTGTAGCACTAGCCTCTACCGAAAAAACAGATTCTCAACTGACCGGCCAAGCCGCTTCAGATACCGAGAAACAGTACTCTCGTCTAGGCGTTGAAGTAATCCTAGCTACACTAGTTGGTGCAGCCCTAGGTGGTAACCTTTACCTGCTACTATCAGGTCGCAAAGAACAAGCTTAGTCACAAACACTGAGGCAATTCAAATAACCCTCCAGCCGGAGGGTTATTTATTTGTATGAAACAGTAGCTGGAACTATCGGTCTATTCATCGGCCCGAGGCTTGTCGATCGAAAGTGGCTCGACGCTCGTCTCGCCACCAGATATCTTTACGACGTCCTTGTCGACCTTAGCAAACTCTTTGTGAGCGTTATTGTAGTGACCAACTGTTGTGCCGAGGCTGTTGCCGAGTTTATTCATAAACTCGCTGTATTTGCTGAGATGCTGGCCGAGTTTGCCAACACGGATCTGAATGTCCTTTGCTTGTTCCTCGATCTGAAGGCTTCGCAAACCCTGCAAAACTGTCTGTAGATATGCCATGAAACTAGTCGGACTGGTTATGATAACCCGCTTGTCGCGAAAGGCGTATTCGATCAGATCGCGCGAACTACCACCAACGCCAACGTTGCTGATCAGCAAGTCATAATAAAGCGATTCGCTGGGTATAAACATAAATGCAAAGTCCATAGTATTCTCGCTCGGACGGATATATTTGCTTGTCTCGTCAATGCGCGCCTTTAGGTCGTTTTTGACTTTCAGCATGAACACTTCGCGCTCTTTGCCTTCGGCCTCGATCATACGATTGTAGTTTTCCAGGCTAAATTTACTATCGATCGGCAATATCTGACCTTTTTCGAGAAAGATAACAGCATCAACAATTTCGCCGTCTTTAAACTTATACTGCATCTGAAATCTACCTGGCGGCAAAACATTGTCCAATACACTTTCTAGATAATACTCACCAAAAACACCGCGTTGTTTTGGATTTTGCAGTACATTTTGCAGAGTTTTTAGCTCGTCAGCCACGTCAACGACTCGCTTGTTTGTTTCATCAAGTTTCGTTAATCTCTGGGTAACATCTGCGACCAGCTTTGCGCTTTCGCCCAGCTGCTTTTGCATCGATGTCTGCATCGCCGTACTACTACGGTCCATCCTATCGCCCATCGATTGCTGCAACTCGGCAATGTTACGGGACAGCTCGGTCACATCAGTCTTGATCATTTCGACAGCACCGGCGTTTTTAAACTCATTTAGCCGAGAGTTCAATATAACGATGACTACCAAAAAACCAACTACAACGGTAGCGAGCACTGCAAATAATATAAACTGATCCATGGTTATGATTATAACAGGATCAGAGGGATAGAACGAGCCGGCCAATGACCACAGCGGCAAACGCTAGCGCCACCGCCAGTATGAACGACCTGGGTCGAATCAACCAAGAAAACAGCGCATAAGCTAGTCCGAACAAGACGGCCATGATCAACAACGCCCAGTACCACAAGGTACCGACGAAGAGTCCACCAAAACCCCACAGGGCGATCGTTGAACCGATCACAACTAATAACGGACGATATGCCCGTATGCGAACCAGCGCAAACAAACCAACCATCGCACCGAGTACACTAGCTACCATCAACGCATATTC
>JBARQK010000134.1:0-16643 GCA_049643705.1 Saccharimonadaceae bacterium (SeqCode)
GTTTTGATACGTCAACTAGCCTTGGAGCTGGACGCTGGTCAGGTTAGCAAGAACGAAGCTAGTCGTTTGCTGCGACAGATAAGTTTGACTAGCGAGCGTGCTCTCAATTTGACGACAAATCTGACGAAGGTTGCTCGCTTAGAGGACGGGCTGTTTGAGCTCGAGCCGATCAATCCAGTTCAGGCCTGCGAGGATGTCGCTATCGAGCTACGGCCTTTATATCGTGAAACCAACCGAACTATTAGTGTCCGGCGGCTTTATCATGCTCCGTTGGCTGTGGCAAATCGAGATCTGTTGCGTCAAGTTCTGGTGAATTTTGCCGATAATGCGCTGCACTATAGTGTCGCTAGCCAACCGGTCGAAATGACCGTCGAGGTATCGCGTCGTGGTAACAGGGTACGTCTAGGGGTGCGCGACTATGGTCCCGCCATCGAAGCCGACGTCAAATTGCGACATACTCGACCGCGCAGTAGTGGACTAGGACTTTTGATCGCTAGGCGCTTTGCCGAGACGATGAATGGTTCCGTGGGAGTTATCCGCCATCAAGACGGCGCGACATTTTATATCGATATCGGCGTTTCTAGCCAGTTGAGTTTGCTATGAACAAAAAGCCATTGATCGTCATAATCGAAGACGACGATTGGTTGGCATCTCATCACAAACGGTTGCTTGAAGCGGACGGTTATAGAACTAGCGTTGTTAGCAATGCGCTCGATGCTATCGATAGACTGGATGACGAAACGCCAGCCGCGATCATACTGGATATATGGCTACCGGGGCCCAACGGCATTGCTCTACTACATGAGATGCAGTCGCATAAGGATCTAGCCGGCATACCGGTAGTGTTGTGTACTTCGGCGGCAGACGCCGTGAAGGGGATCGACCTGGCGGCCTATGGTGTTCGCAAAGTTGTCGACAAAAATACGATGGAACTAGATAGTTTGGTAGTCGCCATCCGGGAGTTAGTCTGATGTCGAGTTTGACGACCAAGGCTATCGTGCTCAGACGGACAAATTATGGCGAAGCTGATCGTGTGTTGTTATTGCTCACTCCAGAGGGGCAAAGATCTGTCATTGCAAAGGGCGTCAGGCGCGAAAAGAGCAGATTAGCGGGCGGGATAGAGCTGTTTGCAGTTAGTGACATCGTTATCAATAGCGGCAAGGGTGATTTGGGGATACTAACAGCCGCCCGTTTGAATTATTTTTATCGTCATATTCTCGAGGATTATGATCGTTTGCAGTTCGGTTACGAAGCGATCAATCTAGTGACCAAGGCTAGCTCCGAGCTCGACGAGCCAGAGTGGTTTGATGTTTTGCAGGAGGTATATGCCGGGCTCGACAGCTCGACGGTTCCCCTGGAGCTAACTCAAACCTGGTTTTATCTGCGATATGCGTCGCTGAGCGGATACGAACTCAGTTTAGAGCGTGATGTTACAGGGCAAAAGCTTGAATCTGATAAAACATATATGTACGACAGTAACGAAAAAGGCCTGCGTCTAGCAGAGCAGGGCGATATAACAGCGGATCATATCAAGTTTTTACGCCTGTTGGCTGTGAAGTCACTTGGAACTGTGGCGCAAGTCGGTGGTGTCGAAAATATATTGGCTGATTGTTGGTTGATATCTAGGCAGCACGCTGGGGTATAGTATCGAGATCTTTAAGCGAACACTTTTTCGCTTTGCCTGACGGCGGACTCGCCTACGTGCTGTCGCGCCTCAGCTGCTCGTCTTAGGTCGTTTAGTTCCCCACTGTATACAATATCAAAATGATTTGCCAAATCTATCTGTGAGGATAGCTCAAGAGCATTTTTTACGTTGTAGTATGCGCTGTTTCCGTAGTACATCTCACCGACTCGATTGGCTGACAAACCTTTCCTCAATGGGTCTGTTTTTTGGCTAACGCCAGCTACTATGATTGCAAGTTCATCTCTGACTATCTTGCCCTGTTTTTCTATCTCCTGTCGCACTTCGGCAATCTTGTCTTCCAAGTCATAGAGCGCCTGGCGTACGCCATTAGCCCCTTCGGCCGTTGTTCTTATAAATTGACGCAGTGCATCTATACGAGTTATCAGCTTTACCTCGATTGGTCGTATGTCGTCAGGATTGTCGTCATCAATGATCGGATCGGGTTCTCCCGCTTTGATCGCTTTGAGCCTATTGTGTATGTCTTTCATCTCGGCATTTGCATTTTCGATAATATTTCCGCGCCGTTCTATATCTTGAGGGTAGTTTCTTTCTCGCAAGGTCAGAGTTAAATGAGAAAGCTGTTTATAAAGCGAAGCGAGATCATCTCGCTTTTTTGTGAATTCTTTCTCATGGAAAGCTACCATTTCACTAGAGATATTTTCTCGGAGGGTATCTTCCTGTCTGGTGGCGTCGTCAATTTGTTTTTGTTCAGCTTTTAGGCCTATAAGGGATGTGTCTAGGTATCGTACAGAACGCTCCATCAGAGATAGAACTTCGTCCTGAGAATTCTCGGGTAGGGTAGTCGCATAGTCGTGGAGCGCTTGCCCATAGATTCTGAGCCCTACTAGCTGCTCATGATTCAAGTTTGGGTCATCGAGGTTAATATCTATGAAGTTCGAGGACATGATGGCCAGGGCTTGTTCGAGAATATGCTTCTTTGTGGGTGCGGCGTCGTCTGGTAGCATGGCAGAGTAGCCAAACAGATAGTTGGCTTTGTCGACCGCTAGTCTGTCGGGATTGGGATCATCTGCTAGGTTTCCCGCAAACGCACGCCCGAGGTCTGCCGGATCGCCTGATCCTAGCGCAGCTTTTAGCGTCTCGACATGATGATCCATACCGATCCGAGCTACGGTTCGACGGAGTATCCAGGTATAGGGGATTGGTCCTTGAACTGGGTCTGAAAAACATCGGGTTGGTTGGCTCATGATAGTTGCTAGGCTCTCGTCCCATTCATGATGTATCGGGACTGTCTCTCTAACGAATCTCTGACTGAGTTCGGCACGTTCCAGCCAGTTGGCCATGAGGCCTCCGAGGCTCTCTAGGCCGGCTCTCTCTGCTGGATCATCTATATTAGCTGCAATAGCGAGCAGCCCTGCGATAGCTTCTGCGCCTTCTATGCACCTGGCAGCTATGTCTTCTTCGCCAGTAGGTTTGACACTCTCGACGTATTTTTTAATCTCTGCTATCTTCGTCAAAAGAGCAATGGTTGCAATATCACTATGGACGAGCTTCTCGTGATGTTCATCATCGTCTGCGAGATCGATACGGATTATATTTAAAAGCGCCTCTGTCTCTTGTGGACTTTTAGGCGCAGGAAATTCATACGACTCTGCCAGAGTCGTCTGTTGACGCTCGGCGTTACCTGTTAGGTGTGGCATTTGAGATATCCTTTGTCATATGATTTTTAGCTTTTTGTGTTTACAAAAACCTACCCTTGGTATAGCACAAGCGTGATTCAAATACAATAGTTTCTGTCACTGATGTCAGTAGGGTATAATGGTCTGTATTATGTCAGAGGTTAAATTAGAAGATATCGTGTCACTCGCAAAACGTCGCGGGTTTGTGTATCCGGGCAGTGAAATATATGGTGGAGAAGCTGGTTTGTACGATTTTGGGCCGTATGGCGTTGAGTTACTCAACAACATCAAAAAGTCATGGTGGCGCACTAATGTTCAGCTCAAGGAAAACTATGTCGGGATTGATTCGGCAATGTTCAAAAATCCGAAGGTTTGGGAGGCATCGGGACACGTTGGTGGTTTCTCAGATCCGTTAGCAGAGTGCCGTGAATGCCATGCTCGTATCCGTGTCGACAAGGAGCTCGGAGCTGTCGGAGTCACAGCAGATGAAAAAATGAGCGAACAGGATCTAAATCGGCTCTTTGACGAAAATCGCGACAAGATCAAATGTCCAAATTGCGGAAAAATGAACTTTACAGAAGTAAAGGCTTTCAACCTGCTCGTGAAGTCAAACCTTGGTGATTTTACTGGTACCGATGAGCGCCCTGTGTACTTGCCGGGTGAAGCGTGTCAGGGTATCTACCTCAATTTCAAGAATGTTGTCGACACGACGCGTATGAAGATACCATTCGGTATCGTACAGATCGGCAAGGCGTTTCGTAACGAGATCAGCCCACGAAATTTTCTATTTCGTACTCGTGAATTTGAGCAGGCAGATACGCAATATTTTGTCAGGCCGAACGAGAATGCGGAGGCCTATGAGAAGATTAAGTCAGATCGTTGGAAATGGTACCTAGACATCGGTATTCGCGAAGAGAATCTTCGCTGGAAACAGCACGAAAACCTTGTTTTTTATGCGAAAGACGCATGGGATATCGAGTATAATTTTCCGTCACTTGGTTTTGATGAAGTCGAAGGCGTGCATGATCGCACCGACTATGACCTATCTCAGCATATGAAATTTTCTGGAACTGATTTACAGTACACTGACCCATATACCCAGGAGAAATACATTCCTTGGATACTCGAGACTTCGATGGGCATGGGGCGTATATTTATGACGGTTTTGTGCGATGCCTATAGCGTGGAAACGATGGAAAATGGCGAAACACGTACTGTATTGAAACTGAATGAGGAACTGGCACCGATCAAATACGCGGTTTTCCCATTGCTAAAGAATAAGCCGGAACTCGTTGCGAAGGCGCGTGAGGTATTTGCTGAGCTGAGTCAAAAGTATATGTGTGAATGGGATGACAACGGAAACATCGGCAAGCGCTACCGCCGTCAGGACGAGATCGGTACGCCGAATTGTATTGTGATCGACTTTGATACCCTAGAGGACGGTACAGTTACTGTGCGCGATCGTGATACGACTGAGCAGAAGCGTGTTTCCGTCGAGAGTCTTTAGTACCCCCGTATATTTATAGCAGCATTACTTATAGGATAGAACGACGATGGTTAACGTACCAAAAATTACATCAGTAAATGATAAGGAATATATCCCGCCGAAAGGCGCAATTGCATTTGCTCCTGAATTAGTGGATTTTATCAAACGTGGTGAAAAGCAGTCGACGTATCGATACGGACTAAAATACGACTATATAAATGAGGGTGACGTGATAGACATCGTTAACTCGAGTACGAAACAGATTGAAGCGAGGGTAGAGGTCTCGGCAAAAAGTCGCCTCAATTTCGCTGAATTGCCGCTCGGTTTTGACGAACACGAGGCATATCGGGACAAAGAGCATCAGCGCCAGGTTTTGGGCGGTTATTACGCTTACATTGGTCGTATGATTCGTGATGATGATTTGTTTTTGGTGTTCAAATTTAAATTAATAAGCCCTGAAAATGCCTAAATATTTGTTGATCCAATCCCGGCCGGAAATAGAGGCGAGCGACGATGAGTTTCGGGCTTTTTGCAAATTCGGCGGATTGGACGAGGCCCAGGTCGAGCGATTGCAGATGCACGAGGTTCAGCCAGAGGTCAATTTGGATGATTATACAGCGGTGCTCATGGGCGGTGGTCCGGCGAATTTTGCTTATGACGATGATCACAAATCTGTCGAACAGAAGTCATTTGAGCCGTGGTTGTTTGCACTACTGGACGAGATCGTGGCTCAGGATAAGCCATTCCTAGGGGCTTGTCTGGGGCTGGGAGCTCTAGTGACACATTCGGGCGGTAATATGAGTTTTGATTATAGTGAGGCGGTTGGAGCGGTCGAGGTTAACTTGACGGATAGCGGCTCGAAGGATCCGATGCTCGTAGGTGTGCCAGGATCTTTTCGTGCCTTCGTCGGCCACAAGGAAGGTGCGGGCAGTGTTCCGCCACATTTGACCGTTTTGGCGAGCAATGATAGCTGTATCCAAATGGCTAGGATAGGGATGAATATTTATGCGACTCAATTTCATCCCGAGCTCGATCCAGCGGGGTTGGAGCTCAGAATACAAACCTATAAACACGCTGGGTATTTCAGGCCTGATGAGGCCGAGCAGTTGATTGCCGACGGATGGGCCTCGGATGTTGGCGGGTTTCCGACGCAAGTACTGAGAAATTTCACGAACATTTATTTATAGCCCAGACGTGATTGCGCTTATGTTTGATCTATAGTATTGTCTATAGTATTAGCTAATCAAGGAAATACTCGATGGTCACTCCAAAAAAGAAAAAAACTACATCAAAAAAAGGCGCTACTTTGTCCACAAAGAAGATTATATCCAGCACAAAGAAACCTCGACTTTCTCCAAAACAAACTAAACTAGCCATCGTACTGGCGGTTGTCGTCTTGGGTGCAGGTGGCTACGCAGTATATTCGCTATACCAAAAAAGCCTTTCTGACGCTGCCTCGAGAGGCGGTAGCGCATGCAGTCTAGACGGCGCACGGATAGTTAATCTAGAGGACCGAGGGTTCTATAACGGAAAAACTAGACTAAGTGGTGCTGGCGTAAAGGTGATTTACGATAGGTACGACAAGAACAGCTATTGCATCAAGGCATGGTCATCTAGCGGTAAGAAGATAATTAGTGAGGACAGAGGGGGGTTTCAAAGGGCGTCTTTGACTGCGAACTGGAAACCTATGCAAACGGGTAGTATGATCCCGGGCTTGAATACGTACTACAAACAAAGCGCGTTTAGCGCCAACGATAGGATGAGTGGCACGCGCTTCACGTATACCATAAAGTACGGGGGTAAGACTTATAAGGCTTCGACTTCCGTACTAGCAAAGAGATAGTCGAAGAGCTAATAGCGGTTGACATGGGGCTGGTCGTTGAAGTGGCGGACTAAATAGTTGTGTGCTACAATGCGTTTTTAGTATGAAAACAGTTGGTATTATTGGCTTTGGGAGCTTTGGTAAGTTTTTAGCGGAAAAACTCAGCTCGCATGCTAAAGTTCTAGTTTACAGCCAGAGTGGCAGAACCAGCTCGTGGATGACATCGCTCGAGGAAGTCGCCGCCGTCGATTATCTGATATTATCGATTCCGTTGGACGCGTATAACGAAACTTTAACGGCACTGAAGCCGCATCTGACTGATCGCACCGTGTTAGTTGATGTTTGTTCGGTCAAAGTAAAACCGATCGCTAAGATCCGAGAGATTTTGCCTCTGCAACCGCTCGTAGCTACTCATCCATTATTTGGACCAGAGTCGGCGGCAGTTTCGCTCGACGGACATACTTTTGTCATGTGTCCAGAGCTGTCTACGCCAGAGCCATATCTAGTGATCAAGCAGTTTGCGGAGTCGTTAGGTCTGAAGGTCGTTGAAATGAGTGCCGAGGAGCACGATAGGGAACTAGCGGTTGTCCATGGACTGACGTTTTTCATTGCGCGTTCTCTGGAAGAAATGAATATTCACGACCAAAAGCTTCATACGCCAACTTTTCAACGTTTACTAAATATCGTAGAAGTAGACCGACATCATTCGCCGGAACTTTTCCGTACGATTCAAAACGGTAATGACTATGCACGAGATATGCGTCGTCGATTTATTGATACAGCACAAAGAGTTAATAAAGAATTGGAGGTAGAAAAATGAAGAAAGTTAACAATCGTAATTGGTTTTTTACAGTATTTGCGGCGATTATTGCCGTATCTGTTGGAGCATGTTCGATATTTTTCTTTGTTACGGCGCACGGTGATTGGTATGCGGTCATTGCCGGAGTTGCACTAGGCACATTTGCCATTACGTCACTCATAGCGGCCGTGCGCAATGAACCGGCGATATTAATGCTCGGTTTAGTTGATCCGTGGTAGCGCTGAGTTTGACCATGTATAATATCTAATAATGAAGACTTTATTCACCGATGGCAGCGCCAGCCCCAACCCAGGCCCTGGGGGCTATGCCGTTATCCACGACGGCAAACCGGTTAGGTTGGGCAGCGAAGAAGGCGAGACAACGAATATCCGGATGGAGGGCCATGCTTTGGTGGCTGCTATGGAGTATCTCGATGGCGACCATGCCGAGATCCATACCGATAGCGAGTTCTGGATCAACGTTATCACAAAATGGGCGCCAGGTTGGGAGTCAAGGGGTTGGACAAAAAAGGGTGGCGAGATAAAAAACCTGGATATTGTAAAAAAAGCTTATTTTTTGCATGGCCAGTCAAACGCAAAATTAGTCTGGGTGCGTGGTCATGTCGGTCATGAAGGCAACGAACTAGCGGACGAATGGGCCAACAAAGCTCGTTCTGGTGAGCGACTCTAGGATATACTAAAGGTAATGGATCAGAAACTAGCACTCGAGATATTGCTCGCGGGGGAGAGCGCGCTACTGACCGGACCAGCGGGTACGGGCAAAACTTTTGTTTTAAATCAATTTATTCGATTGTCTAAGGCTGATGGCAAGCACGTTTCTGTTACGGCAACTACAGGTCTCGCAGCGACGCACTTGGGAGGTACGACGATCCATTCATGGTCTGGTATCGGCGTTATGGACTCATTGCCGCAGGGTTTTGCTGACCACCTGAGCAAGGGCAGGCGCGAGATCATCGAGAAAACAGACGTGTTGATCATCGATGAGATATCGATGCTTCATGACTATCGTTTAGATATGATTGACGAAGTTTGTCGTTTGGTACGTCGTAAAGACATGCCATTCGGCGGCATTCAGATAGTAATGAGTGGCGATTTCTTCCAATTACCCCCGATCAACCGTGATGACTCACGTTCTGGCGGTTTTGTTGTTGGTAGTGAGGTTTGGCGGGAGTTGGATCCGGTGATTTTGTATTTAAATGAACAATTTCGTCAGGATGACGACGAATTACTCGACATATTGACCGCGCTCCGTGCTGGTGATATCCGACGCCATCATGCCGAAAAACTACTGGCTCGGGCTGACGTTGAGCATGCCGAAGATATCGAAATGACAGAACTACACACCGTTAATGTCGACGTTGATCGTATTAACCAGGCAAAGCTAAATAATCTCGATGGTGATGAACTGGAATACAGCCAAACGACAACAGGATCGGCCAACTATGTCGAGAGCCTGCAGCGGTCAGTTTTATCACCAAACCCGCTAGTTTTAAAACAAGGGGCGCTAGTAATGGCAGTTAAAAACTCTCAGGACAAAAAATATGCCAACGGTAGCATCGGCCGAGTGATTGATTTTGAGCCCGGAACGGAATATCCGATCGTAGAGTTCCATAGTGGCAAAGTTGTAACTATGACACCAGACACTTGGGAGCTCCGTGACGGTGATAAAAAGAGAGCAAGTATAACGCAGATACCTCTGAGACTAGCGTGGGCGATAACTGTTCACAAGAGTCAGGGTATGACTCTCGATGCCGCCAGGATGGATCTACGGAAGGCTTTCGTTGAAGGTATGGGGTACGTTGCGCTCAGTCGAGTAAAAAATTTATCCAACCTTTATCTGATGGGCCTCAACAATATGGCGCTTCGTATCAGTGAGGACGCAAAAAACATAGATGTTGATCTGCGAAATAGGGCGCTAGAAGCGACTAAAAAGTTTGCTCACCTAGAAGCTCAGGCGAACGAGCGTGATCTAAAGCCCTCGGCAAAAATGAAGGCAAAATCTGGCTCGGCCTCGTGGTCAGAAAAGATAGCAAAGATGCGCGAGACATATCCAAATGCCTACAAGCCATGGCTGCCAGCAGATGATAACACTTTGAAACAAGATTTCCAGAACGGCGCATCGCTCAAAAAATTGAGTAAAAAATTAGGTCGCCACGAAGGTAGTGTGACGATGAGGCTACAAAAACATTTCGGAGAAGATACGGTCCAATAGCTTACAGCCTCACCTGGGAATGGAGGTCAATGATCGGATGCGGCGGCGAATAGGGATGACTCCGATCAACGTAAATCCGACTAGGTTATAATGTAAGTATATGCAAAAGAAATCTGCGGTACGTTTTCCAAAGAGATTCTTGTGGGGAGCTGCTACCAGCGCGCATCAGGTCGAGGGAGGCAACCATAACCAGTGGTCGGTTTGGGAGTTAGACCATGCGAAACAGCTCGCCGATAAAGCTGAGGAGTCTTTTGGTCACCAGGAAAACTGGAATGATATCAAAAAACAGGCTATTCATCCGACTAACTATGTTTCTGATAAGGCCGCAAGCCACTATAAATTATACGAACTTGATTTTGACATCTTGCAAAAGCTAAACATGAATGCCTATCGTTTTAGTATCGAATGGTCCCGTGTCGAACCCCGCGAAGGTGTATGGGACGTTACGGCTATCCAGCATTATCGTGATTGCCTGAGGGCGCTAAAGGAGAGGGGAATCGAGCCGATAGTTACGTTATTTCATTTTACTCTGCCGGTCTGGTTTGAAAACATGAACGGCTTTGAACGTCGTGGTAATATCAGGTACTTTGTCCGTTTTGCACGGATGATCGAGGAAGAGTTGGGTGCGAATATTAAACTGATTATAACGATAAATGAGCCAGAGGTTTATGTCAACGAGAGTTATCGCGAGGGGCGTTGGCCACCATGTGAAAAGAATTCTTATAGAACATGGCGCGTTATCTCAAACCTTGTCACGGCGCATCGGCGCGTGGCTGACGTGTTTCACAAAGCCAATCCTCGCTACCAGATCTCGATCGCCAAGCACATTGTCCATTTCGAGCCTGGCGATGACTCATGGTTAAGCCGACTGAGTACTAAAGCAATTCGCTATGTCCAGAATGATTATCTGGTCGATCGAGTTATTGATTCGTGTGATTACCTAGGTGTTAATTATTATATGAGTAGTCGTGTCTATGGATATCGCATACACGGTCTAAATGTGGAGAAGAATGATATGGGCTGGGATATGCGGCCGAGTGATATCCAGCATGTTATTGAGCGGATGTTTACGAAATACAAAAAGCCGATCATTATCACAGAGAACGGTTTGGCTGATGCCGATGACGCAAAGCGTAATTGGTGGTTGGCCGAGACTCTCGCGGCCATGGGGCGGGCTGTTGCTAGCGGCGCTAAACTCGACGGTTATCTGCACTGGAGTCTGCTGGATAACTTTGAATGGGACAAGGGCTTTTGGCCTCGTTTCGGACTGGTAGCGGTTGACCGAAAAACTGCAAAGCGCAGTGTTCGCAAGAGTGCTCTCAGCTACGCAAAATTTGTAAAGACACAGAGAGGACGATAGTGAAAGACCCGTTCACCCCAAACGAACTAAAGGTCGCCGTGATTGGTGGTGGTACCGGCAGCTTTACGATATTATCAGCCCTCAAGGAACACACTAGTCAGATCGCTGCAATTGTCAATATGGCCGATGACGGTGGTAGTACTGGTGTGCTACGTGATGAACTGGGTACCTTGCCGCCGGGTGATGTGCGTCAGTGCATGGTGGCATTGAGTGACTCAAAGAGATTGCGCGATCTGTTCAACTATCGTTTTGAAGAAGGCAGTTGTTCTGGGCATGCCCTGGGTAACATACTGCTAAGCGCTCTAGAGAAATCTACCGGTAGCTTTGCCGAAGCAGTTGAGACCGCCTCGGACATATTGCGCATTAACGGTACTGTTATACCTGCGACTCTGGATAATGTTCGGTTAAAGATGGAGTGGCCCGCAGCTAGTTATATATTGAACGGCGAAAGAGTGATTGACGCTAATTATTTCAAGCACGATCCCCGCAAGGCGGGGTTGTCGTTATTGCCAAAACCTACAGTCAACCCGATGGCGGTCCAGGCTATTGAGCAAGCAGATGTCGTTCTGATCGCTCCAGGCGACCTATATACATCGCTAGGCCCGCTGCTGGTTATCGATGGCATCGGTGACGCTTTGCGTCGCACAGACGCCATGGTGGTCTATGTGTGCAATTTGGTTACAAAAGACGGCCAAACAAATGAGTTTACGGTTACAGATCATGCCGCCGAGATCGAGAGATTTGGCGGAGGATCGTTTATCGACTATGTCATATATAACAATCAACAACCGGACATCCAGTTGGCTGCGCGATACAAAAAAGAGAAAGCTTTTATCGTCAAAGCAGACAAGGAAAAGCTATCCAAGGCGCACTATGAATCTGTAGGCGGAAGTTTCCTAGGTCATATCGTAGAACATGAGGTTGGTGACAATATCCCAGCCACTAGATCACTGATTCGCCACAACGCCGATGCGATAACAGATACTGTGATCGAGCTATATGATACTTGGATAAAGCGCGAACCTTCACGCTAGTGTGCTATTTACCAACATAGCGCTACTACTAGCGCTTTTTTGGTATCTTTTCCACATAACTGTGGAAAAGTCTAGGTAGCCCACTAATAGGAATAAAAATGCTTGCATGTGGGTGCGTGTGGGTAGTATGATGAGTTCAGTGGAAAAAGTGGGTAACCAATAACAGTTACTCATCACACAAACACCACAAAAACCAAAAAATTAACAATCTAATCGTTTAACGCCAGAGAGGGCAGCAACTGTAAAAACGCATGGATTACTTTGAACGAAAGCTTGATGACAAGCGTCGGTTGACAATACCGGTTGAACTTCGTGCAGAGTTTGCAAGCGGAGTAGTGCTCTCGAGGGGGTTTGGTACTTATCTTCACCTATATCCAAAACAGGTATGGGACAGAGAAGTTGAACCGGCATTAGCTGGGGATAACATCTTTGACGAAGAGCTAGCAAATCTCAACGTGCGTTTTCGACGAGGCAAGACCAGCCAATCGCTCGACCAAAAACAAGGTCGTGTTGTCGTAGAGCAGCATCTACTAGATTACGCTGGAGTCGCCCGAGATGTAGTTGCGGTGAGAGTAGGGGCATATTGGCGCCTCGGCTCACCAGAAAACATTAGCTAGTTAATTATCCGTTATTCGTTTGTACATTAACAAATCAAAGAGAATGCCCTCGAGATCAATTATCTGGTAGTGAGTCACCCGTGGTAGGCAACACCACATGAATTTGTTGCTGTACCTTACTTAAAACACCTCCCAAAAAAACTCCACCTCACACATAAGTCTCTCAAATGCTAAAACAATGGTATGAGTTCTATTCGAACCCCGGCGTTTTGGCAAGACTAAACAAAAACAAACACCCAAAAGCGAAAACAAACAGACTTCGCTACCAGTTAGGTGATCTCGAGTACGGCCCCAGCATGTTATAGTGAAGGGGACGTATGAGTACTAAAGAACATCCACCACAACATGTTCCTGTCCTGTTAGACAAAGTGCTTGAGCTGCTAAATCCTAAATCGGGCGAGAATTATCTCGATCTGACGGCTGGATACGGCGGACATGCAACTGAAATCTTGCGGAGAACAGAAAACTATCAAGCTTCTGTATTGGTTGATCGGGATATAAACGCTATAAACGCGCTAAAACCGTTCGAAGAAAAAGGAGTGCGACTTATCCACGACGATTTTTTGGCTACGGTTAAAGAATTGATCAAAGAAGGACGAAAATATAGTTTACTACTTGTTGACTTGGGGGTGTCATCACCACAGCTCGATAGAGCCACGCGAGGTTTCTCTTTTAGAAACGACGGACCATTAGATATGAGAATGGATTCTAGGCAAGAATTGACCGCCGCAAAGGTAATCAATTCTTACACCGAAGAAGACCTGACAAATATCATAGTGAAATACGGTGAAGAACCCTATAACTACGCAAAACGCATAGCAGGGACAATCATAGCCGGTAGACCGATCGAATCGACAGGGCAGCTGAGCGAGCTCATAGAGCGTTCACACAGGGGCCGAAGGAAAAAAATTCATCCGGCCACTCGCACTTTTCAAGCTGTACGGATCCATGTCAACGATGAGCTATCTCAAGTTGAACAGCTGATGCCTCTACTGCCAGAGCTACTTGCTACTGGCGGTAGGGCAGGCATCATAAGCTTTCATAGTCTCGAGGATCGCATCGTAAAACGCTATTTTGCCGACCAGGCAGCTTCCGGTTATGAAGCTGAGCTGAATATCCTGACAAAGAAACCAATTGACGGATCCACCTACGATGTTCACAATCCGCGTTCACGCAGCGCCAAGCTACGTGTCGCAGTGAAAAAATAAAAACAAAAGAAAGGAAAGGGAATAGAGTATGCCAATTCATATCCCAGTCCAGTTCAAGGAAGCGTCAATCGAGACAATCGTCAAGGTGCGCGTTCAATAGTCATTGAGACTATTCGGTGCGCCCGCCTAAAACCGGGTGCACCGCCAAAATAACAGAGACAAAAAACCACCACATGATGTACCAAAACACAAACTATACTTCGCGTCGTGCCAATTCTCTCGGTCGCAACCGCAATTCCGTAGCTTTTGTCACAAGCGTCAAGCTCGGCCCAGTAACACATACAGTGCTGGTAGCACTTATGATTACCGTGCTCGGTTTGATATACTTGACACAGGCGACAAGGGCGACGAATTATGACTATGCCACTCAGAAGGTTGAAGAAAAGATAGCCGAACTATCGATTCAAAAGTCCGATCTGGAGGTCGAAAATGCTCGTCTGACAGCTCTCGAGTCAACCTCTAATAGTAGTGTCGCCAAGGCCATGACCGAACCGAGTTCGACCGCTTACGTCGATCAGTAAACAAATGCTAGATTTTGCAAAAAAAAGCCGCATTCGAATTCTTGCTATTGCTACGTTAGTACTAATGGCAGTTTTCGTGTCGCGGCTTTTTTATATGCAGGTTATCCAACATGACTACTATATCGATCTCGCCAGAAAAGAGCAGACAAAACAGTTTGATTTGCCAGCGGAACGGGGGGAAATATATGTCATGGATTCAAACGGCAAGCCAAAAAAGATTGTCTTAAATGAAGTTATTTATACGGTTTTTGCCGATCCAAAGATAGTTGAGGACGCTGATAAAGTTGCTGGAGTCGTCCGACGTGTTGCCGGCGGAACGACAGTTTCCGACCTGGAGGCAAAACTAGCCAGGAAAGACTCTCGTTATCAAATAATTGCGACGAAAATAACGCGTGCTCAGGCTGAGTTGATCAAAAAAGAACGTCTGGTTGGTGTCGGTTTTCAGCGCGGCACTCGTCGTGTCTACCCCGAGGGTCAGCTCGCTTCGCAGGTGCTGGGTTTTGTGAACGATGAGGGTCAGGGGCAGTACGGCGTTGAGGGAAAGTTAGATGATAGTCTAAAGGGTACAAATGGCAAACTCGTTACTGTAACCGACGTTAGAGATATTCCATTGACGGTTGGCAAAGAGAACATACACCAGCCGGCAAAAAACGGTCAAAGCATAGCACTATCGATCGATCGTAATATCCAAGCTTTTACAGAAAAGGCGATTGCTGACGGTATGAAGCGCACTGGCGCCGATCTGGTTAGCGCTGTAGTTATGGACCCCAACACTGGTCAGGTGCTAGCCATGGCCAATACGCCGAGTTATCGGCCAGATCAGGTTAGTAAAGTCGACGACGTAGCATTGTTCAACAACACGACCATTAGTGAGCCATATGAGCCAGCGTCTGTTTTCAAAACTTTTACGATGTCCGCCGCGCTCGAAAAAGGTGTCATCACGCCAACAACGACTTACGTCAACACGGATTACACGAAAGTCCAGGACAGGACGATCCAAAACGCCACAAAAGGCCAGACGGGCAAGATCGATATGCAGCGCGTTTTGACTTGGTCACTCAACACTGGTACTGTCCAGATTGCGCGTTGGCTAGGGGATGGTCAGAGTATAACCTACGGCGCGAGGCAGACTATCTATGATTATTTTCATAACAAGTTCCGCCTCGATCAAAAAACTGGTATCGAACTGGCTGGCGAGGTCGGTGGTCTGATGCTCTCGCCCGATGATCCTGACGGTAACGATGTTCGTTATTCAAATATGACTTTTGGCCAAGGATTGGACGTGACGATGATTCAGGTCGCTAGTAGTTTTTGCTCGGTTGTGAACGGTGGTTCGTATTATGCGCCGACCGTTATTGCTGGTTCGGTTGATGGTGACGGTAGCTACAGCGCCAGACAACCGCAACTCGTCTCCGGTGGTGTCATCAGTGAATCAACGTCCTCAACTATGCGTGATATGTTAGTAAAGGCCAGGAGGGCTTTCTACGCAGCCAGGGACCGTGCGGGCTATCAGATTGGTGGCAAGACAGGAACATCACAGGGCATCATAGACGGCCAGTATAGTTTTAAGCAGCAGACCGCTACCTATATCGGTTTTGGCGGGACGGACAAGCCTAGCTATGTCGTGATGGTGCGTGTCTTTGGCAAGGAAAAAGCATATGACGGTGGCAAGGATGCCCAACCAATTTTTACAGATATATCAAATAAAATGATCGATTACTTGAAGCTGCAACCGAAAGGATAGATAATATGAATATGATACCTAGCCAATTGACACCAGAACTGACAATAATATTTTTGCTGAGCGTTGCCGCCTTTGTTCTTTCGATGGCGTTGACGCCGCTATACACGTTTTTTGCTTATCGATATAAGTTTTGGAAAAAACAGCGAAAGACTAGCGTGACTGGTGAAGCGCTAGAGATATTTACAAAACTTCATGCAAAGAAATTCCTGCGACCGATACCTACGATGGCAGGGGTAATCGGCATTACGGCGATTACAGCGGTGACGCTACTGGTCAACCTCGATCGCGGTCAGACTTGGCTACCACTAGCCGCTTTGATCGGTGGCGGTGTGGTTGGATTGATTGATGACCTCATAAACGTCAGAGGTGACGGCAACGGTGTGGCCGGTTTGAGATCGAGCATAAAATTTGTGTTGATTATCATCGGCGCTCTGGCTCTGGGCTGGTTCTTTTACGCAAAACTTGGTTATCAGAGTATGCATGTGCCATATTTGGGCGA
>JBARQK010000135.1:0-10552 GCA_049643705.1 Saccharimonadaceae bacterium (SeqCode)
CCATAGACACTTACTGCGGGCAATTGACCGACTGCAACGCGAGAGACGTACGGTACGAGGTTATTGGGGATGCCATCTGGATCTTCACCGATACGGCCGCTCTCGTGCGCTCCGATAGGGTTGAAATAGCGCAGAGAAGTAATGTTCCAGCCTTCATTGGTGGCGCTGAGGTCCTCGAGCATTTGTTCGATCATGAGTTTTGTCTGACCATATGGGTTAGTAGCGCTCTTGGAGGCGGCTTCAGTGATGGGGAGCATCTCGGGGTTACCGTACACTGTCGCTGATGAGCTAAATACGAGCTTGCGCACGTCAAATAACTCCATCTTTTCTAGTAAGTGGATAGTAGACTCGATGTTGTTTCCGTAGTAGTAGAGTGCTTTGGCGACCGACTCACCGACAGCCTTTAGGCCGGCAAAATGAATGACGGCGTCGATCTCGTGTTGGTTAAAGATACTGTCGAGGGCTTTTTCGTCACGGACGTCCGCTTCGTGGAATTCAACATTCCTCCCGGCGATATCTTCGACACGACGCAAGGATTCGCGCGAGCTGTTTGAGAGATTATCGATGACGATGACATCGTGATTTGCCTTTAGCAGCTCAACGATCGTGTGTGAGCCGATGTAGCCTGCTCCGCCAGTAACTAAAATCTTCATATCTCTAGTATAACTCACCCGATATCTGCCCAACCCCGATGCGTGTATAATAACGAGTATATGAGTTTACAGTCAGAACTAGATGATTTCTCGGCGCGAGTAGCCAGTTTCCATGATCCGATAGATATGACCGATGTCCAGTGGCAGGAATACGCTGACAACACCGTAGTTGCCCTCATGGCAGGCGGCGAGAGTAGCCGGTTCCGAGACGTTCTGGCAGGTCAGCCGGTTCAAAAAAGTGTCTTTGAGCTGCCAAACGGCGACACTATGATCGAGATGACGATCCGGATGTTCCGTGATGCTGGTCTAAGGAAATTTGCGGCGCTAGTATTCCATAACGCAAAGAGTACAGAAGAGAGACTGGGTGACGGATCTAGTTTGGGTGTAGAAATCTCATATAGCTATGATCCTGATATGCCGGTAGGACGCGGCGGGGCGATTCGTCATGCTATCGAGGTTGGCGCTATACCTCGTGGCTGCAATCTGATAGTTGCTAATCCATCCGATATAATCATGAATTTTCCAGGATCATTCCCTAGATTCTTGGCCTCGGGTCATATAGAGGGGCAAAAAAATGGCGCTTTAGCATTGGCAGTTTTGGCGCCGAGACTGGCGTATTCTGCCAATGGCATGATGGTTCGGGATAACAAGGTTGTCGATACTGCTGATTTTCCGCAAATACCCGTACCTGCCCATGTTGGGTTTACGGTATTTTCACCTGATGCGCTGGATCTGTTCATAGAGATGTTCAAACTGAACGAAAAGTCTGATTTTGAGCAGGTTCTATTTCCGATGCTATGTGACCAGGAAAAGCTATGGTCGATCGGACTAACGAGAGGCACTTGGTATCAAGTCAAGGATTCAAAGGGTTACAAAAACCTACTAGAAGCGCTGCAGGAGTAGAAAACTATCAAGCGTTGTCGTTGGCGACTTTGCGCAACCTTGCAAATAGTGTGACAGTCGAATAGGGTATACTGAAAATATATGAGCGATGAACTCGATAAAATAGCAATATTTCGCAGTAGAGAAATACGAAAACAGCTCCATAACGGTGAATGGTGGTTTGTTATCAGCGATGTCATCGCTGCGCTGACCGAGTCGGTCGATCCTGGAGACTACCTAAAAAAGATGCGTTCAAGGGACGAAGAATTAGCCGCATTGTTCTCTGAAAAGCCTGTGGAAAAAGGGGGGGGACAAATTGAACCCCCCCTTGCGCTGTCTTTTGATACACCGGGTGGAAAACAAAAAATATTGACTTGGAACACTGAAGGCATATTTCGTCTCATACAATCCATCCCCAGCAAACGTGCCGAACCATTCAAGCGCTGGCTGGCAAAAGTTGGCTACGAGCGCGTACAGGAAATCGAAAATCCAGAACTAGCTCAAAAGCGTATGAAGGCCCTCTATCGAGCGAAGGGCTATGACGATCAATGGATCGAGCGACGCGTTCGGGGGATAGCTATCCGTCAAGAACTTACTGACGAATGGGACAAACGAGGCATCAAGAATGACCTCGAATATGCAATCCTGACCAGTGAAATATCGAAAGCGACGTTTGGTGTGACGCCGAGCGATTACAAAAAGCTAAAGGGCCTAAAGCGCGAGAATCTCCGCGATCATATGGATGACCTCGAGCTACTGTTTACGCAACTAGGTGAGGCGGCTACTACGGAGATCTCACGAACCGATGATGCGCATGGTATGGCAAACAATCGCAATGCCGCTCGTCGAGGCGGAGCTGTAGCGGGCCAGGCACGCAAGCAGCTCGAACGAGAGACTGGAAGGCCAGTTATCAAGCAGTCGAATTATTTACCAAAAAAGACAAAAGAGTAGCTAAGACAGTTGGTCGCTAACTATTTTTTTCAACTTTGTGATGAATAGTGACTTGTCAAAGCGTTTTGCCCTGCGCTGCATGGCGCTAGGGAAAAATTTGATCGATTCGGCGCGCTGGATGGCGTCGCATACGGCGTCGACGGTTTGTTCATGGAATAATACACCGTTCTCGCCGTCCTGGACGATGTCTAGGGCGCCTGCTTTGCCGTAGGTGATAACTGGAGCTCCGGCGGCCAAAGCCTCCACCTGGACGATGCCAAAGTCCTCTTCGGCAGCATATATCCAACCTTTGGCGTGGTTGAGCGCGAGTTCTAACTCGGCATCGGATGCGTCACCAAAGCGGTCGGTACGGAATTCTATCGATGGGCCAGCTATTTCGACTATTTTTTCATGATCGGGGCCGTTGCCAAAGACCTTTAGTGGTAATCCTAGTTTCGTGCAGGCTGCCACAACTAGATCGTATCGTTTATATGGTAACTGGCGGCCCATCGTCATGTAGTAGTCGGCTCGTTCGCGGGCTGGTTCGAACCGCGATACGTCAACCGGCGGATGGATAATGGTACTTTTTTTGCCATAGTATTTTTCGATGCGTTTTTGCGTTTCGGTTGAGTTGGCGATGAACAGATCAACGCGCTGGGCAGCCTGGTAGTCTAGTTTACGCTGATGGGGAACGAATATCGGGATCAGTAGCCGGATGATAGGGTCGAGTGATCCATAGCCAGGGTTTTTGCGGTATTCATCGTAATGACTCCAGTAGTATCGGGCAGGAGTGTGGCAGTAAGAAATCAGAACTTGATCGGGTCGAGTTTTGCGAACCTGGTTTGATACTAGATATGAACTGGTCAGTATGATGTCGAATTCAGATAGATCGAGACGGCGAAATGCGTTAACGGCCAGGGTTGGGAAGAGTTTGTAGGACTTTCGCAGGAATTTTGGCAATTTTTGTAGCCACGAAGTGCGGATATCTAGGCTGCTAAATTCGGGCATTTTCTCCTGGTCGTAGATAGCGGTGTAGATCGGTGCTGTCGGGAACGCCTCGTGCATAGCGAGGACGACTTTTTCGGCACCGCCCATGGTGGTGAGGAAGTCGCAGACGATCGCAATCCTTGGATTGCTATCGTGGGGATTAGGGGATCGGAAATGGGAAATAGGGATTTTCTTATTCATCGTCATTTTTCATCCTAATAGAACGGATCAGTGCATTAATCAGCCTTTGCAGATCCACAAAATGAGGGATAGTCTCGTCTAGCTCCTGATCATTTATATAGCCCAGTCGGTTTGCTAGATAACAGAAGCTTTTTGTCTCTAGGAGCGAGCCATTTGCTATTTTGTAAAATTGCATTTTTTCCTTGTATCCATGTCGTCCGTAGCCTTCGGCTATATTTGCCGATATCGATGATGAAGCTCTCCTCATTTGGTTTGTTAGTGAATATATTTCTGATTTCGGGAAGTTGTCGGTTAATTTGTATATGGACACAGCAAGATCGATGGCCTTTTGCCATACCTCAAACTGTTCAAATCCATCTGTATTCTCCCTATTTCCCATTTCCTATTTCCTATTTCCCGCTGCCATATTCCAAACCCTACCTGGCTCCGGTCTTCCGCACCACAACCGCTAGTGTTTTGAACAAGATCTTCAGATCGAGCCAAAAGCTCCAGTTTTGGGCGTAGAAGGTTTCTAGCTCGATGCGTTCGTCGAAACTCAGGTTCGATCGGCCGGAGACTTGCCAGAGGCCGGTGACGCCGGATTTTACGCTGTGGAGAAGGGCGGTTTTCGAGTGGGAAAAGCTAACTTCCTGTGGCAGGATAGGCCGCGGTCCGACTAGGCTCAGATCGCCACGGAGAACGTTAAAGAACTGAGGCAGTTCGTCTAGGGATGTGGCTCGTAGAAATTTGCCAAATGGCGTGATACGCGGATCGTTTTCGACTTTGCGATTCTGGCGATATTCGAGGGCTAGGTCTTTCCTTCCCATTTCCATGAACTCTTCGGCGGCGTCTCGTTTGCCGTATTTGGCGGACATGCTGCGAAATTTTATCAGTTTGATCGGTTTAGAAAACTGACTGAGGCGTTTTGATATATAGAAAACCGGACCAGGGTTTAGGATCTTTTGTAGTACGATGATCAGTAAAAAAACGGGCGAGAGTATGATTATCAGCAGCAGAGAGACAAATGTATCAAATATTCTCTTTGCGACGGCACCCCAACCGATAAGAGGGGTCTGTGACACCGTGATCATCGGATAGCCGAGAAAGACGTCGACGGTGTTTTTGCCGGTATAAAACTCGGCTTCACCAGGTATAAAGTTGTACTGGATGTGGTTGATCTGAGCGGCACTGAGGATCCTCTGGTTGCGTTCGGCCGAATCGTACAGATCAGTTTGTATGATGGTCGTGATGCGCAGATCGCGAATCTTTTTTAGTGCTGTATCAACCGAGGCGAAATTTTGGATATCTAGTCCTGGTGGCACGACTTTTTTTGGCCCGGCTAGGGCGACGATGGCGTAGCCACTTTTGGAAGTCTCGGCCAGGTTATAGGCGATATCTCTCGTGGCGTCAGAGTTGCCGATGACTAGAACTCGGCTAACGCCACGACCAAAGCGGAACATCAGCGTGCGGGCTAGTCGTACTAGTTCGCGGACGAAAATTATCAGCACAAATGAGCCAATTAGCGCATAGGCCGCGGCTAACCTGGCCGGGAAGAACGGTTGACCACTGACGTATTCCCAACCGATCACGATCAGGATACCGACGAATGAACCGACGGCAACTTTGCCCCATTCGACCAAACGGCGATTGTAGATGTTCGACTGGTATAGTCCGAGCGACGCAAAGATCAATAGCCAAAAAGGGATGACGATTAGTGCGCTATAGAGATAATCGTAGGGATTTATCTCGCTAACGAGCACGCGAGGGTCGAACTTTACGCGGATAACATAGGCGATCGTAAATGCAGCGAGCAGAGTGAAAGCATCAGCGATTATCAATATGAGACTGTAGAATTTTGTATTTCGCGTCGGCATGTCTAGTGATGTATTATAACATTTTTCAGATACAATAGAGACAGTGAACAAGCTAAAGCTGCATCATATCTACGCCTATATCGTCCTGTTGATTTTTGGTGGCGTTGTCCTGCACGCACCGATGACGGTTTGGTTCGGCGGGCTGTTGCCCGATTATGCCTTGATCATAAAATCGTGGAAAGAGTTGTTGCTGGTCCTGGTTGGCATCATCGCGGTCGTCGAGGTGACTCGTGCTGGCAAGTGGGCGTATTTTCTGAATGACAGACTGATTCAGTTGTCGCTGGCGTTCGTGGCTGTTCATTTACTGAGCGTCGTATTGATCCCGACCGGTCTGTTTCAGGTAGTAGCTGGTCTGATGATTGACCTCCGTTTTATCGCATATTTTGTACTCGTTTATGTCCTGCTAAAGCTGCGTCCCGAGTATCGGTCTAGTTTTGGTTTAGTTGGGCTGGTCGGCGCCTGTATCGTATTGGGTTTTGCTATGATGCAACATATTTTGCCGCGCGATATCCTGAGCGCTATCGGCTATGGACCGAGCACGATCATGCCGTATCTGACGGTCGATCAAAATCCGGATTTTGTCAGGATAAATAGTACTCTGCGTGGTCCAAATCCGCTAGGTATTTATGCTGCATTGGTGCTAGGGCTGATGGCGACTTATTATTGGTCACTGCGGCGAAGGCCTGATAGAAAGAAGTTCCTGTTGTTGTCGCTAGGTGCTATCGCGGCCATTGCGGCGCTATACAGCAGTTATTCGCGCAGTGCCTGGATCGCGGCCGCCGTGGCGGTTGGCGTGCCGTTTCTACTACTAAAAGCCCGGGAACTGAGCCGGCGGGCCTGGACTGTTATATCGTGCGTCATCGTCATTGTTATCGTCGCGGTATCGACAAATGCGGCGCTGTTTTCCAACCTAGTTTTGCACGAAGATCCTAGCGAAGGCAATAACGTCAACTCGAACCAGGGGCATGTCGAATCATTGTCTGATGGTCTAAGTCGCATGGCGGTTCAGCCATTTGGCGCAGGGGTAGGCAGTACCGGATCAGCTTCGCTACTGGGCGACAATCCTGTGATCATCGAAAACCAATATCTGTTGGTAGCCCACGAGGCTGGGTGGATCGGACTAGCTATTTATCTAGCGCTGTATGGGCTGATATTGGTGCGAGTTTGGCATAGGCGATCAAACTGGTTGGCGCTCGGAGTTTTCTCGAGCGGTCTAGGTATCGCCGTCGCGTCGTTATTCTTGCCGATATTTGTTGATGATACAGTTAGTATAATCTGGTGGGGATTGGCCGCAGCGGCATTAATAGAGGAGGGTGCGGATGTCAGATCAAAGACCAAGCAAAAAGCAAAAAGAACTGCTTAGTTTTATCGATGGATTTATCAAGGGCAATGGTTTTGGCCCGAGTTATCGCGAGGTTATGCGCGCGCTGGAGTACAAATCCGTCTCGACCGTTGCGGTGCACGTTGATGGCTTGATCAAAAAAGGCTACCTAATCAAACGCGATCGTTCAGCCAGGTCCCTAGAGGTGGTTGGCAGTGTCACTAACGCAACTCCAAACCCAAACGAGGTGCATATAAAGTGGCTCCGACACAAAGCCGAGATATTCGAGGAAGCCGGCTTGGCGGAAAAGGCCGAACAGGTGCGCAAAGTAATCGATCTGTTAGAACCCGAGACCAAGCTAGCCTAGAGTGTTTACAGAGATGGCCAAATAGTCTACAATTGTGTCTGTATTTGCCGAAAGGTAGATCATATATTCCGGCGTAGCGCAGCGGTAGCGCAGTTGACTGTTAATCAATTGGTCGCTGGTTCGAATCCAGCCGCCGGAGCCATGAAAATCGTCAGACCTTTTGGTCTGACGTTTTTCATACCCTGCGCCTGGGTCCGACCAGCGACCGTGAAAACTTTAGTTTTCACAAGGTCGCCGTTCGGCGTAGCGATTGAAGCAAAAGAAAGCACATAGTATTTTCTTTTGCGAATGAGCGGAGGAGGCTTTGGCCGATATCCAGCCGCCGGAGCCAAATAAAATCCCGCCATGATGGCGGGTTTTTCTATGCACTTTTACCGTACATTTCGTGTTTGATTTCGTCTCGTTCACGCTGTAGTGATTCGTAATCGGCAATAAATTCCTCATAAGCAAACTTACTCGTGAATAAATCCAGAATTGGACGAACATCGACCCAGTCTCTCGGCTCGCCGATGTAATCTCTGTAGCTGCTATGTTTCCAATCTCTATAGTTACGACGATTTAGGTGGATATATCTCGTGATATGTTGTAGTTGCGAGTCCTTCAGGATGATAACTGCCTTGAAGGTTGATTCAAATAGCGGTCCTCGTCGTCCATATTTACGATTGAAGTACATTGTGTATGCCGTCAGAATACTCTGCATTATCATCTGAACGCCTCTCTCGTTGTATTGATAGAAAAGTATATGAAAATGATTTTCCATCAAGCAGTAAGCGTTTAGGTGGACGTCTGGGAATAGGTGGCGGTACGGTTTGCCCGAATTATCGGTTTGGGGAAATGGTGAGATATGTCGTTCGAGGAGACCTTCGAAATAGCGATAATCCCGCTCATCTCGAAAGATTTTTGTCAGATTCCATCCGCGATTGAATACATGGTAGTATTGATTCGGAGCGTAAACCTTTACGATATGACGAGTAGGCATGAGTGTATTATACAATAAATGTATTAATTATAAGGTGTAACCTTATAGCCAAATTAAAAGCGAAAACTTTAGCAATGACTCGATAACCAGTGATCGTCTCGATATTATCGAAAAGTCTTTTATGGATTCTGTAAAACTGGAGTGTCAAAAAACAGTCAATGATTATCAACAGGCTTACGATAAAGCAGTAAAAGATCAGGAAGAAATGGAAGGTTCTGGAAATGCATTGTGGAACTTCTTCTTTGGATCAGCTCAGGGTCAGCGGTCGACTCAAGATCTAAGTTCATTTGAGCCTTCTCGTGCAAGGATGTCACTTGCTTTTAATGATTACGTATTTACAGAACAACAAGTAAAAGACTATTTTGAGAAGCAACTCGGTCTATGAACGATGAGGAAAGAAAAGTTGCAATAAAATATGATGCTGAGGCGTTAGCTAAGCTTATACTCGACATCTATTTAGAGCAGAAAGATTATAGAGGTGGTGCTGAAGCGGCTGTCATCGTATAATGTAGTTTAGTTAACAATAGTAGTGACTTAAAAATGACTAGTTATAATGGAGCAACACCATCTTGGAGTGGGTATACTCACCAAGGCAAGGTGGGCTTGATCACAGCGCTTCAAGAAATAGGGGCTTTAATTGATAGAACTGATTCAGATCACTTGGCCGAAGAGCTGAGCAAGTGGTTACTGGCATTTGAGGGCGCTGAAGATTTCGAAATAACGAATGACTCGGATGTTGTGTGGTCGCGCCATCAAGTTAAGGCATACCCAGAGTCGATGGATCAGAAAGACTACAATAAAGTTCTGCTTCCTCATAAGAATAAAGCGGGTGATTCGGTTGAGGGCTTTAATATAACAAATGTTAGAGATGGCGAGTGTTATCTACACACGGTTGTGGCAATAAATGACTGGCAGGATGAGGGTGATACCAATCCTCAAAAAATCAAACTATACACGTACGGGACGGGTAATAAATATTGTGATTTCAGTAAGGTTGGTGATTACGATAGGCTCGAACCCATATATCAGCCTTTGATTAAGAAGATACGACCCGGTGCTAATGACAATGAAGTAAAAGGAATCTGGGCTAGTCTAGGCTGTGTATTAGATGAACATATAACAGAAGGGCATATCGTCAAGAAACGTCCTGAACTTACTTTTAATGAGATTTATGAATTTATCTTGTCAGATAATCCTCTAACAAAAAGTATGTACCATAATTTGAAATTACAAATTGTGGGCTGTTGGGAAGAGAGAATGCGACGCAAGTCTCAGAGCGAGGCACTAGATACCCCTGCGATTGAACGAGCGAGGAAGGTTTTTGAGAATCTCTGTTCGCTAGATCAAAAAAGCTTTTTTAAGGTTATTAGCATTATGCACCCTAATCACCTAGGCGATAATCGAATAGATGAGAATGGTGTAGATTATGTTGTATATGAAGGCATCGAGAAAATTAACAAGGATATAGATGTAAATTCTATGAAACTAGTTTCCGATGAAAATTACATACTTACAGCTTTAGCTCGAGATGCAGATCAAGCAAGAGTGTACGCGGAAGACATTTGTAGGAAAATGATCGAAAACCCTGATATTACAGAACAGCTATTTCAAAATGGAAATCTAATCACACGTTATATTGAAGGCAGTTTTCACGACCTCCTCGCTAACTCGACACAAGGAAATCCGCTTCATGCATCATCTATCCTGGGTGGTGAATCGGTAGACCACATCATGAATCCGGCCGATCTTACGTTTGTAAAGCTCGATACTGTAGTGGCAAAGTACGAATCGGAAGTAGAATAGAAATATGCAAGAAATAATATACAAATTACTTACTGAAAGTGGATATGTTAAGTTAAACCCACTTAGTGATGAGAAGGCAGACTTGTATAGCAATAATTCAAAGAGTGACCATATTATTCTTGCAGAATACAAACCCGATGAGATTGTAGGTTTCGAAGCGGTTGATAAAACGAAAGAGATAGTAAGTCTCTATAAAGAACAGGGTAATGACAAGAACTTATTGAAGAATACATCACTCGTCATATCCCTAAAAGTGAATAACCCAAATGATCACGATATTTTAAAAAACTCGATATTGAAAGTGGAGGAAAATCCTTTCGCTTTTCGTAAATATGTTGCTGTTTATAACGATAACGCAATTTCTGGAATAGATCTTACAAAGCCAGTCATGCCTCAGATAGAGGCTATTGTTGGTGATGATGACAGGTTCAAAGCTTTTGAGGCTGGCAATGGTGATGATGAGTATAAGTTTGCGATTGAGCTATTCGTTAAGCTTCCTTTTATGAAGGTTAGGAATATGCAGTCTGTTAGTATTGAGGAGTTTATAAGCCCTTTGAACTCAGATGAGAATGTAGA
>JBARQK010000136.1:0-15506 GCA_049643705.1 Saccharimonadaceae bacterium (SeqCode)
CGGTCGATGAGCGTAAAGATTACTTTAACGAAACGAACATTACTCGAGCAAGGGTAGATGCGCTTCTGCGTGAAGCGGTCCGGGAATGCGATAATGCCGACGATGTCGATATATGGTTGAGGCTAAAAATGTATGAGCAAAATTTGAATTTAAGTCATTGGATCAGTGATGAAAATGCTGAGGCGATATCGGCACGTAGCCCCGTAGTTATTCGTATAGAAGGTTTGGCGAGAAGCTTAAAACTAGATTATCGTAATGGGCTTCCAGTCGCTACAGGTCTCAGGGTTTCAGACATCAAATTTTTGCCCGAGGATGTTAGGCTAGATGATGGTCGCGAGGTTAGATTCCAGGTGATGAGTGCCGGCAAGAAGATACTTGTTAACGCATCCGAAGCGAAGTCTCGCATCTTTGTATAGTATAGTTAATATATGATAAAACCCGCCTTTAAACCCGAGAAAATTTTATGGATTGATTTAGAGATGACCGGGCTTGATCCTGCTGCCGACGTTATACTCGAGGTCGGTGCGATCGTAACTGATTGGCAGTTACAGGAAGTCGCGAGTTACCAGGGTGTGATACGGCATGAAAATGGTGTGTTGATGCGAGGACTAAAGCGCAATGCGGCGTTTTGGGATGAGAATCCTCAGTCACGTGACGGTCTGATTGCTCAGAACAAGGACGGTCATATGTTGAGCAAGATTGAACGCGAATTGATCGCTTTCATCAAAGAAAACATTGGTGACGGTCCGATACTCCTAGCTGGCAATTCGATCCACATGGATAGGCGCTTTATCGAGCAACACTGGAAGGACCTAGACGCGATGTTGCATTATCGTATGCTCGACGTATCGGCCTGGAAAGTTGTCTTTGAAGGGCGATTTGGCGGTAAGTTCGCCAAGCCCGATGAGCACCGCGCGCTAGAGGATATCAGAGGGAGCATCATGGAACTAAAGTACTATCTCTCCAAAGTGAACAAATAGATGTTGGAGCTCCGTAAAACTAGGAGGATTAACTCACCGCGCTTATCTACCGCTATCACAATAGTTCTGATTGCAGTAGTGGCCTCGGCAACTGGCTACTATTTTTTGCACGGCAATTCGAAAGAGCCAGATATTAGTCAGGCGCCTGCTCAGGCAGCCGTTATGCCGAAGCCTTTGAACCTAGAGAGTAAAATGCTCGTGATGGGCGATGTTTTTTGGAGCCGCTATATCAATGATTGGTCGATGAAGAGTGAATTAAAATACGCCTATCCATTTCAGAGACTAAACGAGTTCCATCGTGATGAATACGATGCTTGGGTGGCCGACATGGAATGTCCAGTTACCGATAACGGTCAAATGACATCAGCCGAGGAGGAGGCATCGCTGACCTTCAACTGCTCGCCGAAATACTTACCAGAGGCCAGCAAATACTTTTCTGCAATGACACTTGCAAATAATCACACCGATAATTCTGGTGGTAAAGCAGGCTGGACGGAGACTATAGATAATCTAGCTGCCAACAACATACAGAGCTTTGGTAGTTTTGATCCCGAAGACCTCGACAATTTGTGCGACGTTATCAGTTTGCCAGCGCGGGTGGAGTACGATGACGGCAAGGAAAAACAAGTTAAACTGCCGATGGTTTGGTGCGGTTATCATGGAGTATTCAAGATTCCGTCAGTCGAATCCATCGCGGTTATGAAACGTTACAGTGATCAGTTTAATGTAATCGCGATGCCGCATTCTGGTGCTGAATACCAGACAGGACCAGACCAGATAAAGACTAATCTCTATCGTGATCTGATAGACGGTGGGGCAGAGGTGGTGATAGGTGATCATGCTCATTGGGTGCAAAATACAGAGGCATATAAGGGTCATGTGATCATTTATTCACTAGGAAATTTTATGTTTGATCAGCAGTTTAACCGCGAAGTTACGCGTGGTGCCGTGTTACAGATGACGGCTAGTTTGGATGCGAGTAACGCTCCAGATTTAGATAAATGGCTGGAACTAGCTGAAAAATGCGGAACATATGGCGATGATTGTTTGTCTCTAGCAAAGCAACAAGGCCTCAAAAAATTGCCTCTAAAGTTCAAGTTTGGTATGCTCGGTAGCGACAACAGTGGTAAAATGGTACACTTGGCGTCACCCGAGCTGACGGCTAGCATAAAGCAGCGACTGAGCTGGACGCAGACGATTAAAGGTCTGAGCGGAAATTATAGCGGAGAATAAATGACTCACAAAGAAATCGAAAAATACCTACTATCTATGCCAAATACTTGGCTGGATTTTCCATTTGGCGAGGGAACGAGTGTCTATAAATTCGGTGACAAGGAAAAAAGTGAGGGGAAATTGTTTGCGATCATTGCCGACAGCAGCGATCCGCTAAGGATCAGTCTGAAATGCGATCCTTTGTTAGCGAAAACTCTGCGCGAGCGATATGAAGAAGTCCAACCTGGCTATCATCTGAACAAGAGACATTGGAATACGATAGTTTGCACTGGACAACTAGGCGATGATGAGATCATGGATTTGGCTCGACTCAGCTACCAGCTAGTCAGTGGTACAAACTGGCCGAGCGAAGCGTAAAGTTATTTATCTGCGGAAAACGTACTCATGGCTTTTTTGATCGGGACAATTGATTTGCTCAGCTTTTCGAGCGATTCGTGGACCTGATCGTTGTTAGTTTTTGTGTAAACTTCGTTCATCAGGCCGATTAACAGATCGATCTGGTAGGCGATTTCTCGGGCGTAGGTACGATCAAAAGTTCCAGCTAACTGTGAATCGTCCAGTTTTGCCTGTAGGTCAGTGCTGAGTTTTTCCTCGCTGGTCGTGATCTCTTTGGTGGGTTTTTTACCGATATTTGGTGCTATTGAACTGAGCGGGTCTTTTGTCTCGGCCATGGTTGATGAGAGAAAGATCGAAAGAGTACTGTTTTGGGTCCGCAAGCTATTGTCATGGATGTTTTTGTGGTTGGTGTCGACAAGCTCTTTCATAGTCTCGAGCCGTGTGCTGAGTTCTTCTGCTTTGTACGTAAGTTTGGTGGATTGGCCACTACCGTTTGTTAGCATTAGTATGACAAAACCGATGGCGACAACGACGCAAGTGATGATCGCGATGAGGAGAAGTTTTGGACTAGGGCCGGCTGACTTTTGCGCGACAGGAGCAATCTGATTGAGGTAATCAATCGGATATTCGGTTTGTTGCTGTTGATCGGGCCACATCTACTACCATTTAACCACAACCGTTTACAGAGGTAAAGAGTGCTATACTAACTATATGGACGCCAAAGAGGAGGTTCGCTCGCGAATAGCGATCGAGGACGTGATAGGTGAGTACGTGCAGCTAAAGCGTGCTGGGCGGAATTTTAAGGGTTTGTCGCCTTTTTCCCAGGAGCGAACGCCGAGTTTTTTCGTTAGTCCGGAAAAGCAGATTTGGCATGATTTTAGTTCAAATCGCGGTGGCGATGTTTTTTCATTTGTCATGGAAGTCGAAGGCATGGATTTTCGGGCCGCCCTGGAGCATTTGGCGCGTAAAGCCGGTGTTGACCTGTCATTATACGAGGACAAAAAATCCGGTGATCTAGCTAGACGTAAAAAGCGTTTGATCGAGGCCCACAAACTAGCTGCGAATTATTATCAACATTGTTTACTAAAGAGCAAGCAGGCGCTCGAATACGTCGTTAAAACACGTGGCTTTAATCGCCAGATCGTGACGGATTTTTTACTCGGCTATGCTCCGGATAACGGCGAAGCGCTGACTGGCTATCTGGCTAGCAAGGGTTTTTCGCAAAAGGAGCTATCCGACGCCGGTCTAACTAGTCGCTATGGCAAAGACCTGTTTCGTGGGCGCATGATGGTGCCGTTGATGGATCCGAGCGGCCAGGTGATTGGCTTTACCGGACGCATCCTAGGCGACGTGCCGAATGCGCCAAAATATCTAAACACGCCTCAAACTCTGATCTACGACAAGAGCCGTCATGTTTTTGCTTTTTCGCAGGCAAAAGAAGCGATACGCACAACGAATACTGCTGTCGTCGTTGAGGGCAACCTGGACGTTGTCAGTAGTCATCAGGCGGGCGTTAGGCAAGTGGTCGCAACAGCCGGAACGGCGTTAACCGAGCATCACTTGCGGGCGATAAAACGCCTAACCAGTGATATCCGACTCAGTTTCGACGGTGACAAAGCTGGTATCGCGGCGACCGAACGAGCTATCGGTATCGCTTCGCAGCTAGAGGTAAATCTGTCGATCGTTTCCATGCCGGACGATGCCAAAGATCCTGACGAACTGATCCGGGCCGATCCGGCTAGCTGGACACAGGCGATCGAAAGTGCCGTTCCAGCGATGGACTGGCTTATAGGTCACTATGCTGCCGGATATGACCTGGCGACGGCAGTTGGCAAGCGCAACTTTACCAGCAAATGCCTCGAGGTTGTTTCGCGTCTTACGGATCTAGTCGAGCAGGAACATTACCAGGAGATTATCGCAAAACTAGTCGACACAAATGTCGATACGATCAAGAAAAAAATGATAACTAGTCGCCAGGATCCAAAGAGACTGCGCAAAGTCGAAGGCGACTTTGCCACGATCAACGACGAATACATTCATCAGGACACGCTACTCGCATTACTGCTGATTGACGGTCCGAGTCAGGATTTGCTCAGCAATATGGATATATCGATGCTTAGCGGCGAGCCGCGTCTGGCAGTCGCTAGATATTTACTGGCACATATCGGCAAATCGGTCACTGACACACCGGCAAAGTTGAAAGAATACGACACATATGTTAAAATCTTGTTATTGAAGGCTGACGCCCGCTACGCTGATTTCAGCGAACAAGATCGATATTTCGAAGCGGCACGACTCGTCAGGCAGCTAGAACAAGAAAACCGAAAACAAAACCAAGCAAGGCTCGTCACTCAACTCCGCCAAGCCGAAGAGCAGGGCGATGAGAAGGCGGCTGGCGAACTGAGACAAGAACTCAATATATTGATAAAGGAGATAGCGCGTGGCAAACGACGATGATTTACATGTAGACGAACCAGAAGCAGAAGAACACGAACTAGGGATCGAGCCGGTCGTAGAGGCCGAGCCCGACGTAGAAGACCTGATAGGTGAGGGCGAAGAAGTCCTCGACAACACTCAGTACCTCGATGACATATCTGACGACTCAGTTCGTCTGCATTTGCGTGAGATCGGCAAGATCCCACTACTGACTTCCGAACAAGAGCTTGAGCTTGCTCAGCGCGTTGTTCAAGGTGACAAAAAAGCTAAAGACATGATGGCCGAGGCAAATATGCGCCTGGTTGTTTCGATCGCAAAGCGCTATAGCGGCCGCGGCCTGGATTTTCTAGATCTGATCCAGGAAGGCCACACCGGACTACTCCGAGCAGTCGAGAAATTCGATCCAGACAAAGGTTTTAAATTTAGTACTTACGCCACCTGGTGGATTCGTCAGGCAATTACCCGTGCTATCGCTGACCAGGCCCGAACCATCCGTATCCCTGTCCACATGGTAGAGACGATCAACAAACTTCTCCGTACTCAACGTCGTATGACGCAGGAGCTTAACCGCGAACCTTCGATCGAAGAGTTAGCCAAAGAACTCGAGATGGAGCCAGAAAAAGTCGAATACGTCATAAAGATCAAACAAGACATCAGTTCGCTAGATGCTGGTATCGGTCGCGACGGCGAGGATGAGGATTCGGTTTTAGGAGACTTTATCGAAGACGAAGATGGCACGACGCCAGAGGATTCCGCCGCAAGTCAGTTGCTGAAGGAGCAAGTTCAGGATATTCTATCGACTCTCAGTGATCGTGAACAAAAGATCATCAAGATGCGTTTTGGACTAGAGAACGGCAAAAGCCATACCCTAGAGGAAGTCGGCCAGGAATTTGCTGTCACCCGCGAGCGTATTCGTCAGATCGAGGCCAAAGCCCTCACTAAACTGCGCAAGCACAAAGACGCCAAGAAACTCTACGAATATCTCCAGTAGTATTGCATCGTTAGCCACGACGGTGCTTTAATGGGAAGCATGAACGGTTTAAAGTTCGCAGCTGAAAAGCGCGACAATGGTTTTACAATTGTCGAACTGCTGATTGTTATCGTCGTGATCGCGGTATTGGCAGCTATCACTGTGGTCACATTCAACGGTGCATATTCGCGAGCACGCAACTCATCGAGGATTACTGCAGCCAAGCAGTACATCCAACTACTTCAAAACTACTATACGATTAATGGATCGTATCCATTTAACTCGGGGCGTTATTGTTTGGGTACCGGTTTTACAGATGTCAACAGCAACGGAGTGGGGGATTGCTACAACGCAGCTACCGGCGACTCCTGGTTAACCTCCGAATCTTCGACCGTCAATACTGAACTTTTAGAAGTTGGATCTCTTCCAAATAGCCCAAAAGACCATATTGTGGGAACTGATGGTATCCCACGAGTCGGCCCGATCGGTATATGGAAAGCGGACGGTAAGTTATGGGTATATTATATAATCGAGCGGCCCGCTGCATCATCATGCCCACTAGGCTCGCAGGAATGGGGCACGACAAATACCCTCATCTGTCAGGTGCAAGTTAGCTCTTAGGTACAGCTAACCGTCTACAGGGCGTATATTTGCTCGACTATTCGCGTCTGGTTGACTGATCTACGGTATATGTGTTTAACTGAGTCCATGAATATGTGGGCGCAAAAACAAAAAGGTTTTACGATTGTCGAATTGCTGATCGTCATAGTTGTGATCGCGGTATTGGCGGCTATAACTGTTGTTGCATATAACGGTATACAGTCGAGAGCTCAGGATAGCACCATAAAATCGAACCTGGCCAATATAAAGAGGAAGCTCGAGCTAAAAAAAGTCGATCTGGGACACTACCCACAGACGGCGGGAGAGATGTCGGATTTGAAGGCAGATAGGGGAGTTTTGGACGTGACTCAGAACAATTTCTACTACTGTGTTGATAAGGTAAATGACCAATATGCGGTTGGAATGCGCTCAAAGTCCATGAAGGGCTTTATATTGATCTCAAACGCCCCGCTACAAGAAGGAGTCACCGTGTATGCTGCCAATACCTGCGCTACGATAGGCAAGACATTCGTGATTGATGCAACGACGTATGGAGTCTTTGGCTATGATATCGCCACAACTACTTGGGCTAGCTGGACAAACTAACGATATCCGTAATCGTCCTAGCTTGTCTTTGCATGAGCTGTATCGCATAATGAGCGCATGGACAACCAACAGATAACAAATACAAATATCGATGTTCCGATAGCATCGACGAACATAGAGCCGGTCGTTTCTACGCCAATTCAATTGAATGTTAGCGGCCAGGTATCGCAGACTCAGGACAAGAGATTCAAAGTATTCTTACTGGTAGGGCTCATTACGGGTGTAATAGTGCCAGGAATTATGCTCATTTCATACTATATTCCGCTCCTTCGTCTATTTATGGTGGTTACGGGTAGTTTCTTCTTGTTCATCCTAGGCCTAGTGTTGAGTACGGCAATTAACAAGTCTATCCTGTCACGAGCCAGCGTAGAGCAACCATTGAGGATCCTGAATATTGCAGGGATAGCGTACATTGCGACGATAATGTCGCTGATGTTTGCCATGCAGAGAATAATGATTGTTATTGGCTCAGATTTCCCTCGTAATAATGCGTATGCCATCATGATGTTGGTTGTCGCAATAATCTTGTATGGCGTGTACGGGCTAGCGTATGACATATCGCAGCATAAAGCGAAAAAAGCTCGCTACATTGTAATTGCAGGCGTTTTTATAGTCACTGCTATATCGTTTAGTAGCATAGTTACTACGGTCATTAAATCTACCGAGAAAGCATCGTATGTTAATGTCTCATTCGATGTGTACATCCCCAAGGAATCGTCTGAATTTATGGTCGGCAAGATAACGGGGTTTACAAATGAAAAGAATACAGATAGCCCGCAAGAATTGTCACTGTTCGTTCGGCTACGTAATCATGAGTACAAAACAGACACCTATAACTATCAAGTTGATTTTTCAGCTGGAGTATTGAAATTCCCAGGAACTTTACCAACTGCCAATTGTGGCGAAAGCTACGGTGCGACTACCGAAACTCTGGATGAATACACTTGCGAGCTGATCAAAGAGGTTGGCGACAAAAAGATCTATAAAAAGACACGTACTAGATCGAATGCGAAGTTCATTGACGAGTATTATTTCATGGTAACTCCTTCGACGCACGTATATGCTACTCCTTATGGCGAGGACAAAAAGCCTTCAGAAGCAAAGGCAATCAGGTTCTTTGAAGATCTGAGAGTAGCATCAAAAGATGAACTAGAATCCTTGATTGTTAAGGACTGGCCGTAGAGGATAAATCTCGATAAACTCTATATGTATAAAAAGTAGCCTTGTAATCACTATCTCTGCAGTGCTTTAATAAAAGCATGAACGGTTTGAAAGATGCTGTTATTAGACGTGATCGCGGGTTTACCATCGTCGAACTCTTGATCGTTATCGTCGTGATAGCGGTGCTTGCCGCCATAACTGTCGTTGCTTTTAGTGGCATACAGCAACGAGCTTTATTCTCGTCATACCAGAGTGACATAAAACTTCTCGATAAAGCGATAAAGATGTACTACGCCGAGAACGGGACATATCCATATACCGGCGTAACTGCATCTTGTTGGACAAATCAAGCTACTGGCACCGGAGACTTTATCGCTGGTCTGGCGCCAACCTATATATCGAAAGTTCCCAGTACGCCTGCGCATAATGGAGGCAATAATTACTATGCGTACTGCTTTAGCGCGCTAGGAACTAACTACAAGGTCATACGCCTAGTAGTGGGCGGGCAAACCCTGCCGACCATAGAATCCTCTGGCAATCCAAATATCGATCCAACACGGCCGACTCGTGGCTGGGGATATTGGAGCCCAGGCTGCTCGGCATGCTAGATCGCAAGCTCCCGAGCGGTTTTACTATCGTTGAACTACTGATCGTTGTTGTTGTAATATCGATTCTCGCCACTATAACGGTCGTGGCGTTTAATGGGGTTCAGGCTAGGTCTAGAGATACGGTCAGGTTGCAGGATATGAAATCCATCATCAAGGCGCTCGAAGCGTACAAAACCGTAAATGGTTCTTATCCTGCCGTCACTTCGACTCTGAATTCTGGTGGCTGGGAAGTGAGCTCAGATGGCACTGCCGCCACTAACTATATAGCAGTACTAAACGCCGCAGCGATATCTTCGAAGTTGCCGGTCGATCCAGTTAATACGGCAAATCCAGCCGCAACTTCACCTGGACGATCGTCATCGAACAGGATTTATTTTTATTATCGGTATTCCGCGGGTTCTTACGGATGTGACGTTACGCGTGGGGCGTACTATATTTTGGGGGTCTCTCGTATGGATACGGTCCCATCAGGTCAAAGCCATTCGGAGAGTCCAGGCTTTTCATGCTCGGGGAGAACCTGGTTGTCTGAGGGCGCATGGGTTTACGGCGCGTATACGAACGGCTAGGGTGGTTGAAACTCGCGGACTGTTAGAACTCGATTTTTTCTAGGACATTATCTATATTCTGATGCAATTCGTCACGGTCGCCGCTGTTGTCGATAAAGAAATCAGCGATGGCGATCGGTCCGCCTTTTTCAATGTTTTCGATTTCGGACCAATCTCGCTCGGTGGCCACATCGGCTGTTAGTGGACGGTTTGGTCGGATCGATAGGCGATGGTGGCGAATGTGTTTTGGCACAGTCAGGGCGATAACGGTTAGTTCACCAGGGAAGGCATGTCGCATGACCTTGTACTCGGTCCAGCTGTAGATGCCGTCAGCAACGATACGGTGTTGTCCGGCGTCGATCAGGTTATTGATCTGTTGGACAATGCGATTGACGATGAAATCTTTACCTTCAGTTTGTCTGAGGCCCTCGCGGAATGGTTGTTCGTTTTCTTCGGTGCGCTCGATACCGGCCTCTGCCATGGCGTCTAGAACAACTCCGCCAAAGTAGACTTTTGGGTAGCCTTTGGTCGTTAGGTATTCGACCGCTTCGGACTTGCCGCTGCCGGGCAGACCGACAAAGGCGACGATTTTTATATCAGGATGTGTCATGTATCTAGTTTAACAGATAGCGTATAGATAATGCTCTTGCTTGCATAGACAGGGGAACATTGTCACAATATCGGCATATGCATGGAAATCCTGAGTTTAGGCGAGGACAGGTCATTAACCCTGGGGAAATGGCGGTTTGGGTAGGCCGAGTACTGGATGATTCTGAAGCTCAGATAGGTCCAAGGACGCCTCTGGGTACTTTGAGGCTGCAATCACTAATGGGCTTGCAGCGAGTCTCGACTGCTGCGGTTAGGAGAGTAATAGACGTGATCCGCAACGCGCCTGCTGATATTCAGGCCGGACTAGGCTGTTACATATCAGGCTTTCCCGATGAGATATTAGAGCAGCTAGGTGGCATAACGGCCGAGAAGGCAGAGGGGTATTTGAGAAGTGAACTTGATGCCACAACTCGATCTCATAGAGTAAACAAACTAGCCAGCAGGGCAGTTGATGGACCTGATCTAACCGCTTCGGAGGAAAAGATCATTCCGGATTCTGATCCCATCGAGAAAGAGCAATTGAATGGATCGAACGTTTCGCTTGATGGCGTTCATGACTGGCTCAATAATATCGCAAAGGTACCATTGTTGACTGCCGAGCAGGAAGTGCAGATCGGTAAGCGTATCGAAGCTGGATTAGCTGCGCGGGCTGCACTAGAGCGTTGGACAGGCTTTGAGACGACACTAGAAACAATGACTGACAAATATCAGGACTTGAGCTATGAAGAGTTGATACAGGCCCTACAGGACGTTGCCAGGGATGGCGAAGAGGCCAAACAGCACATGGTCACAGCCAATCTCCGCCTGGTCGTGTCTATAGCAAAAAGATATGAGAGGAGTGGCCTGCCTTTCGAAGATCGGATACAGGAGGGAAACATCGGTCTCATCCGCGCTGTTGAGAAGTTTGATTACCAAAAGGGGTATAAGGTTTCTACCTACGCGACGTGGTGGATCAAACAGGCGCTCCAGCGTGCTATTGCAAATAGTAGCAGTACGGTTCGATTGCCTGTTAATGTACATGGGGCTGTCAAAAAGATGCAATATATTAGACGTAATTTCATAGACGACATCGGTCGTGACCCGACAGAGGGAGAGCTCGCTGAAATATTCGGATGTTCAGTTCAACAAGTAAGGGCCTACAGGACGCATGAACTTAACAGTAGAGATCCGTTGTCTCTGAGCACCCCCCTGGGTTATGATGGCGACGGCACACTGGAGGACTTCGTCGCTGATCAGTCCGTGCCGGACGCAGGAGCGACCGCTTCTCATTGGCAGCTAGCCGAGCGCCTAAATAGTTTATTGCACCTACTCGATGAACGTGAGGCTCAGGTGGTCCGGATGAGGTACGGACTAGACGGTGCACAGCCTAAAAAACTCGAGGAGATTGCGGAAGTCTATGGTTTAACTAGCGAGCGAATCCGACAGATCGTAAACAAAGCGATAGCTAGACTGAGACATCCCGCCTATGCCGCTGACTTACATGATTTACGCGATCTGCGCGACTAACAGAATGGCTTGCCTTGAGCGGTCGTTGCCTAGATAGTCGGATAGAGTGAGGTATACTATAGCTATGACAAAGCGCCTGGTGGTCATCGATGGCAAATCCGTGTTTTATCGCGGATATTATGCTATGCCCAACCTCAGTACGCGCGATGGCACGCCGACGGGTGGAGTTTATGGCTTTGCAGCGTTATCGCTCGAACTGATCAAAAAACTCAAACCGGACTATGTAGCGGTAGCGTGGGACAAGCCTAAAACTAACATTCGAAAAAGATTAGAAATTTATCCGAAATACAAAGCTGGTCGCAAACCGGCGCCACCTGATTTTTACGTTCAGATACCGATCCTTCATGAACTATTAGAGGCTTTTGGATGGCCTCTGTATGAGTATGATGATTATGAAGCGGACGATATCATGGCGACACTGGCACACAAGGCGGAAAAAGAGGGGATCGAAACCTGTCTGATCACATCTGATCTCGATGCTTTGCAGTCGATCAGTCCACTAACGCATGTATACGCTATGAAAAAGGGCCTGACCAATATCGAGCTATTTCATCCAGAGAGTTTTACGGAAAAATACGGCCTGCGCGTTGATCAATTTCTCGACCTAAAGAGCCTGAAAGGTGATGCTAGTGACGGCATCCCAGGAGTTCCCGGCGTCGGTGAAAAAACTGGTATTCAGCTACTGCAGGATTACGACACGCTGGACGGCGTTTATCGCAACCTGGACAAGCTCAAACCGACTCTTAGGGCGAAGCTAGAAGCAGGCAAGGAATCAGCCTATATGAGTCACGAGATAGCCGAACTCTGGACCGATGCGCCCGTGCCACTGGAACTCGAGGAGTTAGATGTCAACAAACTAGACACCGCGAAACTGCGCGACATGTTGATCCGACTGGAATTTCGCAGTTTGTTAAAGAACCTGCCAGAACACATGCAAACGGATCAGCAGACAAAGTTCGACGAGATAATTCAGTCAAATCTAACGCCCGTGAAACTAATCGATTTTGATGCCGAATACCGGGTCAAACTAACAATGGCCGAACACGTCGTCGCCTACCTAGATCAGGAAAAGATCTATCTTTCGCCCGAGCCAGGCGAGGCGAGCATCGTTTCACCCGACGATATCAAAGAAGTCCTCAGTAGCCTCAACATAATAACCCACTCCGCCGGTGATTTTTTGCATTTTCTTCTAAAATCTAAAGTCCAAAATCTACCCTCTATCTTTTATGATACGCGCCAAGCTGCCTTCCTCATCGACCCCCTCCGCCGTTCGCGCGACCTAGTCGACCTCGTTGCCGTCGAGGAACTCACGCCAGAACTAGCGGTTAGCGCTATCTGGTCTGTCTATCAGGATCAGACGAAGTCACTAGAGGCATTACCCGATGTTGCTCGGGTTGCGCGCGAGATGGATTTTCCGCTGATACCGGTGCTTGCTCGGATGGAACATCGCGGAATCATCCTCGACACGGAGCAGCTAGCGGAAATGAACAAAGATCTTACTCGCGGTATTGCCGATGTCCAAATGCGGATGCATACAATGGCTGGTTATGAGTTCAATATCTCTAGTCCGGCGCAACTGGGAGAGGTATTATTTACGAAACTTCAGTTGCCGACTGATGGCATAAAAAAGGGCAAAACAGGGTATTCTACAGGTCAAAAAGAGCTAGATAAACTGCGCGGTCAGCATCCGATCATCGAACTGGTCGAACAGTACCGTGAACTGACTAAACTACAAAACACGTATGTCGAAGCTCTACCGAAACTGGTCGACAGAAATAGTCGCATCCATACGACTTTTAACCAAGACGTCGCCGCGACTGGTCGCCTGAGCAGTACCGATCCAAATCTACAGAACATTCCGATCCGTACCGAACTGGGGCGCAAGATCCGCGATGCCTTTGTTCCGAGCAAGGGTAACGTCTTTGTCAGCGCCGACTATAGCCAGTTCGAGCTTCGTCTAGCGGCTGTCCTGGCCGGCGATCAGCAAATGATCGACGATTTTAACAGCGATATCGATATCCATACAAAGACGGCTAGCGATGTTTATAAGATTCCGTATGATGAGGTGACAAAGAAACAGCGTCGCGATGCCAAGGTGATTAATTTTGGTGTTCTCTATGGCATGGGGCCACATGCTTTGGCACAGAACACCGGTATGAGCTTTGGTGATGCCAAAAAATTCATTGATGAATATTTTCGTTTGCGCGCGCCGATCCGTACGTTTATTGATGCCACGATAGAGAAAGCAAAGACCGAAGGCTATGTCGAAACGTTGTTTGGACGCCGCCGTCCGACGCCCGATGTTCGGTCGAGTAATTTTATTGTTCGCTCCAGTGCCGAGCGCGCCGCGGCCAATATGCCGATCCAGGGTACCGAGGCTGATCTGATGAAGATGGCAATGTTGGCGGTTGAAGATCGGCTCAATGTCGAGCAGGGGCAAGAGCCGAGAGTCAAGAGTCAAGGAGGGGTACAGAATGCGATTACTCATGACTCATCACTCATGTCTCATAACTCTGGCACATTGGGTTGGCAGATCTTACAGATCCACGACTCCATACTGGTTGAATGTCCGGCCGATAACGCCACAATAGTTAGTGATATACTAAAGGAAACGATGGAAAATATCTATCCGAAATTGGGCATCAAACTAAAAGTCGACGTGCATACCGGCGCGAATTGGGGCGAGGTTTAGGCATAGTGGAACATTTGATAGTAGCTAGCTTAGCACCGACTATGTTGCTGCCTTTTATGGTACTACGCCGGGTAAAAGTCACGCCGAGTTTGGCGCTGAGCGATCACATTGCAAAAACAAAAGTGACTATTTGGTACGGCAGGGTGCTAATAACACTCGCGACCGTACTCGTGGCGGCTTGGTTCTATGGTTGGTACGCGCCAACCTATGATATTGATCTAGTTTTGCAGCTGCTAGTGGGGATCGTTTGTCTGACTGCCGGTGGCGCTGGCCTGGTCCCTTCGATAAAGGGCAAATTGTCCGGTAAAGTCCATCAGGCGTTGGTATGGACCTATACCGGTATATTGCCAGTTTTGATCTTTTGGTGGGCTGCGATCGAGAACAATCTAGTAACCAAATCGATCATCGTTGGCTGTCTATCCATTCAGTTATCCATGATTCTATTTTTCTTGTTTTACAAAAGTGCGAAACGGTATTTTCTGTATTTTCAATTGTCCTATATCGCACTGTTCGGCATCGTGCTATTCGCCATAGCCTATCCACCGAGCTACTAGGGAATTAGTTTCGAGGGCTCAACCAGGAGTATAATCGATCTATGAAACTATCGGATTTTGGTCGGAAAATGAGTGGAGAGGCGGGGATTCTCCAGTTGATGGATGACCTCGGTAAAGCGCTCAGTACTGGCGCACCAAAGGCGATGTTTGGTGGCGGAAATCCAGCACAGATTCCAGAGGTGACGGTGGCATATGAAAGATCCCTCCGCGCTATCTTGGACGATCCAAAGCAACTAGCGGCGATGATCGGAAACTATGACACGCCTCAGGGAAATGATGCATTTATCGACAGTTTTGTTCGTTTTATTAATCGCACATACGGTTGGAATATATCGAGCGAAAATATTGCCGTTACGGCTGGATCGCAGAGTGGTTTTTTCATGCTGTTTAATCTACTGGCCGGTCAATCAGACGGTACGCAGCGAAAGATCATGCTGCCACTCGTTCCGGAATATATCGGTTACGCTGACCAGTTGATTGAGCCGGATGGTTTTGTGTCACAACGACCGACGGTTCACAAGGTCGGCGAGCACGAGTTCAAATACCATGTCGATTTTTATGATCTCGAGATCGACTCTAGCATCGCCGCGTTATGTCTCTCGCGGCCGACCAATCCGACTGGCAATGTTATCAGCGACGACGAGATAGAGCATTTGTCGCGTCTGGCAAA
>JBARQK010000137.1:0-7446 GCA_049643705.1 Saccharimonadaceae bacterium (SeqCode)
AGCTATTCTGCTATGCTATATAGTAATGACCAAAACATTCTTTTTCTACGACCTGGAAACTAGTGGGCTGAGCCCACGTGAAGACCGTGTCATGCAGTTCGCCGGCCAACGAACAGACATGAACCTCCAGCCGATAGGTGAACCGTTTAATCTATTAGTACGACTCGATGATGATACGCTGCCTAGTCCTGATGCTCTGATGGTGACTGGCATTACCCCGCAGCAAACTGTTGCCGATGGTTATAGCGAAGCGGAATTTGTCAAGATTTTGATGGACGATGTTTTCACTCAGGATACCTGCGCTGTTGGTTTCAATAGCATTCGTTTTGACGATGAATTTATCAGACATACATTGTGGCGGAATTTTTACGATCCATACGAATGGACTTGGCGCGACGGTAGGAGTCGTTGGGACATACTGGACGTCATCCGCATGACTCGAGCCCTGCGGCCAGAAGGCATTAACTGGCCAGTTGTTGATGGTGTTGCCGTGAACCGCCTGGAACTCCTCAGCAAGGAGAACAACCTAACACACGACAAAGCGCACGATGCTCTCAGTGATGTTGAGGCCCTGATCGACGTGGCCCGTCTGATTCGGGAAAAACAGCCGCAACTCTATGACTATCTGTTTAAGATGCGTGATAAAAAGGAAGTCAAGAAACTCGTTAACCTTGATGACAAAAAGCCCTTTGTTTATTCATCAGGTCGTTATGATACCGAGTTCAATAAAACAACCGTTGCTTTTCCCCTGACTGCTGGCAAAAACGGTAATGTCGTTGTCTATGACCTGCGTTATGATCCCGAGCCACTTATCAACCTGAGTCCAAAAGATTTAGCATCAAAGCTATACGCCAGTTACGATGAACGCAAAGCCGAAGGTTTCGTAAAGTTGCCTGTCAAAGAACTACAGTACAACCGCGTACCAGCAGTCGCGCCGATAGGGGTTCTCGAACAGAATGATGGTTGGCAAAAAATAAGTCTCGATCTGGATACGGTCGAAAAACACAAAAAAATCCTCATGTCGGCTCCTCATTTCGCAGAAAATATCAGAGACATTATGCAACAGCGCCCTGAGTTTGCAAAAGCGATTGACCCCGAGGCTCAGCTATACGATAGTTTTCTGGGCGACCGTGATCGATTGCGTGTTGAGACTGTCAGAAACGCTAGTGAGCGTGAACTGGCTGATTTTCACCCTACTTTTGATGACGAGAGATTACCGCCACTTCTGCTACATTACAAAGCACGAAATTACCCAAAGACCCTGAGTGAAGACGAGATCGGCCTTTGGGAACAATGGCGCGAGCAGCGCATCAACCGTCAATTACCTGATTTCATGGCGTCATTGTCACGTCTGGCAAACCTAGAGAGTGACGAGCAGAAACAGTTCATCCTGAGTGAGTTACAACTCTGGGCCGAGAGCATCGTGCCCGCTAGTGACTAGTACTGATAGCGTCTTTTTGGTAGGTTGTTGCTATGGCGGTAAATCATATCTGACTGACGGGAAAATATTCTTAGGAGGTTGGCTATCCTAATCAATAAGTAACTCGCGATAATTACGATGCCTGATAGCATGAACGGCGAAGGGACGCTGAGGCTGGTGCCCGGAATGGCCCCAACTAGCATAAAGGCCAGCACAGAATAGGCCGCGTCAGTAGTTGTGACCAGCATAAATGCAATAGATAGTGATATTGACCAAAAGATTGTACGCTTCATAATATTTTATTAGACTTATGCCAAATTATAGTCACTATGTCAAATATATGCAAACATAAGCAAAATGATAATATTTATGGCGCTACGCAGATTGGAGGTCTGGTATTTTCGGGCATTTTCGGCTATAATAATACGCCATGTCAGACAGTATCATAGTAAAGGGAGCTCGGGCTCATAACCTGAAAAATATCGATGTCGAGATACCTCGCGACAAGCTAGTTGTCGTGACCGGTCTATCCGGTAGCGGCAAATCGAGTCTGGTTTTTGATACTATCTATGCCGAAGGCCAACGGCGCTATGTCGAGAGCCTGTCGAGCTACGCTAGGCAGTTTTTGGGTATCATGGATAAGCCAGATGTTGATAGTATCGATGGACTCAGTCCGGCTATTTCGATCGATCAAAAATCGACTAGCCGAAATCCTCGTTCGACGGTTGCTACCGTAACTGAAATTTATGATTATTTGCGTCTGCTGTTTGCGCGCATCGGCGTACCGCACTGTCCGGTTTGCGCTAAAGCCGTCGAGCGTCGAACTTCACAAAACATTATTGACGAAATATTTAAACATCCCACCGGAACAAAACTACTCATACTGGCTCCGGTCGTATCAGAAAAAAAAGGAGAATTCGCCCACATACCCGAACAATACCGTAGGCTAGGCTTTGCCAGGGCTAGGGTAGATGGTGTCGTTTATTCTCTCGACGAGTTCCCAGAGCTGCAAAAGAGCTACAAACATTCGATCGAGATTGTTGTCGACCGAGTTGTACTGCGCGATGATATGCAGACTCGTATCACTCAGTCTGTCGAACAGGCCCTCGATATTGCCGAAGGTATTGTTATGCTACTTGACGCCGATAGCAATGATGTATCGGTTTATTCTCAGCGCTACGCTTGTCTGGATCATCCCAGTGAAGATATCCCAGAACTAGAACCGAGATTATTTAGTTTCAATGCCCCGCAAGGCGCCTGTCCAGTTTGTACCGGTCTAGGTTCTCGTCTAGAAATCGATCCAGAGCTGGTATTTAATCCAAACTTGACTATATCGGAAGGTGCGATACGACCATATAACCGAGTCAATAGCGACGCTTGGTATATGAAGCGCCTGGCCAAGGTTGCCGACGAGCATGGTTTTAGTCTGCAAGTTCCGGTTAGAGACTTGCCACAATCAGCGCTCGACCTGGTTCTGTACGGTACGGGTGATCGCAAGTATCATGTCGAGATAGGCACAGGCCGATTTTACGACTCAACCTACGAAGGTGTCATTCCGAATCTTGAGCGCCGCTGGAAAGAAACTGACAGTGATTTTATGCGTCGCGATATCGAGCGATTTATGCGAGAACGTAAATGCCATGCCTGTAAAGGTGCGCGTCTCAAGCCGGTCGTTTTGGCTGTTACCGTGCATGGTCTCAACATCGTCGATATTTGTGATCTCAGCGTCGAGGAGGCGCTCGAACTGTTCGATAGCAATCTAAAACTCTCGGAGTCTGAGATGTTTATTGCTCACCAAATCTTCAAGGAAATAAAATCACGCCTCGGTTTCATGAACAATGTCGGTCTACGTTATCTCGAGCTTTCCCGAGCTGCCAATACGTTAAGTGGTGGCGAAGCGCAGCGTATCCGCTTGGCTACTCAGATCGGTTCTGGGCTGCAGGGCGTGTTATATGTTCTCGATGAGCCGTCGATCGGACTTCATCAGAGGGATAACGACAAACTCATCGGTACGTTAAAGCACTTGCGCGACCTAGGCAATACCGTGCTAGTTGTTGAGCATGACGAAGACACTATCAGACACGCCGACTACTTGCTCGATATCGGTCCGAATGCCGGTATTCATGGCGGACAGGTTATCGCCTTTGGAACACCAGAAGAAGTGGCAAACAATCCCGACAGCTTGACGGGCAGATATCTGTCCGGTGTCGAAAAGATTGCTGTTCCGAAAAAGCGCCGACCGGTCATTGCCGACAGGAAACTGATCGTTCGCGGCGCCAGGGAAAATAACCTGAAAAATATCGATGTCGAGTTTCCGCTCGGGCTATTAACTGTTGTTAGTGGCGTCAGCGGTAGCGGTAAATCGACACTTGTTAATGACATTATTGCCAAAGAATTATCGGCTCGCTTGCATCGAGCTCATCAAGTTCCCGGCGCTCATGATAGCATCGAGGGCATCAATCTACTCGACAAAGCAATCATTATCGATCAGTCGCCGATCGGGCGTACGCCACGGTCAAATCCCGCGACATATACAGGAGTATTTACGCCGATTCGCGAGCTGTTTGCCGGCACTACAGAAGCCAATATTCGTGGCTATAAAGTAGGTAGGTTTAGCTTTAACGTGCGCGGTGGTCGCTGTGAAAATTGCCAGGGTGACGGTGTTATAAAAATTGAGATGCATTTCTTGCCTGACGTCTACGTTACTTGTGAAGAGTGTAAGGGTAGGCGATATAACCGTGAAGCTCTCGAGATCAAATACAAGGACAAAACAATCAGCGACGTGCTGAACATGACTGTCGAGCAAGCAGCTGAATTTTTTGCCAATATCCCTGCCATTTCTCGCAAACTTGAAACGCTCAACGAAGTCGGACTAGGCTACATCACGCTCGGTCAGCCGGCTACGACATTTAGCGGAGGCGAAGCCCAGCGTATCAAACTAGCTAGCGAACTATCGCGTCGCTCGACCGGAAAAACGCTCTACATTTTGGACGAGCCAACAACTGGACTGCACAGCCATGACGTTAAACGCCTACTGCATATCCTGCAGCAGCTCGTCGAGGGTGGCAACACAATGGTCGTAATCGAGCATAATCTTGATGTTATTAAAACAGCCGATCACATTATCGACATGGGGCCCGAAGGCGGGGCAGGCGGTGGTCAGATCGTCGCGATCGGTACGCCAGAAGTAGTTGCAAAAAATCCGAGTAGTTACACTGGTGGATATCTCAAGCAGTTGCTTTGATTATTTCTTGAGTCGTAATTTTTTGAGGATTTGGTTGCGTGTGTCTTTGTTATGGAGAGCATGCACTAATGGCCCGGCTAACGACAAAAAGATTATAACTCCGATTATCGGCAAGATGAGCATGTCGATGTCAATGCCACGATCGCGTAGCCACTGGCCGCCGAAGTAGCCCGTCAGTGGTATGCTAACTGACCACAGGATGGCACCGATACCGTTGTAGAGCATCAATTTGCCATAATCCATTTTTGCTACGCCCGCAACCATCGGTACGAACGAACGTACAGCCGGGACAAATCTTCCGAGGATGATCGCCTTGCCGCCGTGTTTGGCATAGAATGCCTCGGCTTTTTCGACGTATTCCTTGCGGAATATGATGCCACCTTCTTCTTTGATGAAGCGTTTGCCTAGGCTGTGTCCACTCCAGTAGCCGATGGTTACGCCGGCAAAGTTAGTTATAAAGATTACAGAGATTGCCAGAACGATAGAAAAATGACCTTGTGCCGCTAGTAGTCCCGCTGCGAACAGCAGCGTGTCGCCCGGTAGAAAGAAGCCGAATGGAAAGCCGCTCTCTATAAAAACCACCAGTGCAATGCCTGGCAGGCCGAGAGCCGTAATCAATGAGTTTAGGTCATGCATACTATCAATTCTAACATAGGCTCAATCTCTGCTATAATAAAGAGATAATATTATTTCCGAAAACGTATCCGAAGGAGGAGAGAAATGGGAGATAAAATCACACTGACAGTCATGCCGCGAGATCTGCATGGTAAAAAAGTCATCAAACTGCGTAAAGACGGCCTAACGCCTGGCGTTGTCTATGGTCCTGGTATGGAGCCAATCTCTATTCAAGTCGCCGACGGCGAACTCAGCAAGGTTGTTCGTGCTGCTGGCAAACATACACCAATCCATTTGACAGTTGATGCCAAGAAAAAAATCGCCATGATCAAAGATGTCGATTTTGATCCGATCGGCGTTGGTATTCGTCACATTTCATTCCACGCAGTCCGACAGAACAAGCCGATCGTCGCAGAAGTTCCGATCCATCTAGTTGGTGAAGGTGAATCTATAGCTGAGCGAGCTGGTTTGATCATCTTGCAGAACCTCGACGAAATCGAAGTCAAGGCATTGCCGCTCGACCTGCCAGAGGCATTAGAGATCGATATCCGCGGCCTCAAAGAAGCCGGCGAAAAGGTTCTAGTTTCTGACATTAAGCTGCCAGAAAATGTTGAGATCGTTGACAACAAATCAGGTCACGATGATCAGGATGACGAGGACAGTCATAGTATTCTAGAACTTCAGGTTGCTAGCGTTTGGGAGCCGGGTGCCCTCCAGGCTGCTAACGAAGCATCAGCTGGTGGCGCAGATGCCGACGCTGAGCCAGAAGTTGAGAATGGTGCTGAGGGTCCAGCCGAAGCTGAGACCAAGGAACAGTCAAAATAGTATTCACAGTCTAACAACAAAATGGCCGCAGCAGCGCGGCCATTTTGTTTGCGTCTAATCATCGATAAATCCGCCACTCTGATGAGCCCAAAGTTTAGCGTAAAATCCGCGCCTGGCGATCAATTCATCGTGCGTGCCGTCCTCTACGACCTGGCCTTCATCTAGAACAATGATGCGGTCGAGCTTTGCGATAGTCGACAGTCGGTGTGCGATAACGATACTCGTACGTCCTTTCATGAGTTTAGTCAGGGCCTCCTGGATTAGTTTTTCGCTCTCGCTATCGAGTGCGCTAGTTGCTTCGTCGAGAACCAATATGGGAGCGTCTTTTAGGATCGCTCGAGCGATCGCGATACGCTGTCTCTGTCCGCCGCTAAGTTTGATCCCACGCTCACCGACGACAGTGTCTAGACCCTCCGGTAGGCGCTCGATAAATTCCATTGCATGAGCCTCGTGCGCCGCTGCGACTATCTGTTCATCGGTTGCGTCGGGTTTGCCATAGGCTATGTTATCGCGCAGGCTGCGATGAAATAGAAATGGATCTTGCGGCACAAAGCCGATCGATCGTCTGAGGCTTGATTGGGTTACCTCTGCGATGTTCTGTCCATCGATAGATATCGTGCCAGAATCGATGTCAACATAGCGCAGTAACAAGTTGCCTAGTGTCGTTTTGCCGCCACCGGAATGGCCGACTAGTCCGATTCTCTGTCCAGCTGGTATCGATAGAGTTAGTCCGTCAAATATCTTATCGAGTCGAGTTTTGTTCTCGGGATAAGAAAAGACTACGCCACTGAGCTCTATGTTACCTTGTTTGACGACGATATCCCTGGCCGACTCCGAATCTTCAATGTCTGGCGCCAGGTCGATGATCTCGGTTATTTTTGCCGCGTCTAGGAATGCTTGTTCGAACTGTCTGATGATCGCCGTGATGTTGAACATCGAGCCAGTGATTCGTCCGAGGTACGTCACGGTGAATACCATAGCTGCGACACCTATCATGCCACCACTAAATAGAAATATACTTAGTAGGATTATGGCGATCTGAAACGAAAATACTGTTATTTGCCTGACTGACGAAAGTCTCTGCAGTATATCGATCTCTTTGCCTGAGACATGCTCTATTCGTCTTCTTTCTCTTAGAGTGCGAGCCACCTCGTCGTCTTGTCGACTAAAGATTCGGACTAGGGCTTGATTGCCCAATATGTCAGCGATAGTACCGAAGAGCTTTGACTGGAGGGATTTGCGCTGGTTACGATAAGTTGCGCGTTGTTTTATAGATAAAAGGCTTTGGTACACAACCATAGCAGTCAATGCAGTTAGTGGCAGGAGTAGTATGGGCGATATG
>JBARQK010000138.1:0-6062 GCA_049643705.1 Saccharimonadaceae bacterium (SeqCode)
CATCTGGATTGAGCCAGAGTTTCGGTAGTGGCCTTGGACCTCTCGTCAATTGCAGCTGAGCCTGATCGAGGTGGTTCAGGTACAAGTGGACGTCGCCACCTACCCACACGAAGTCACCAACCTCTAGGTTACACACATGAGCCACCATGTGTGTAAGTAGTGCATACGACGCAATGTTGAACGGTACGCCCAGGAAGGTGTCGCATGATCTCTGGTATAGTTGGCATGACAGCCTTCCATCAACCACATAGAACTGGAACAGTGCGTGGCACGGAGGTAGCGCCATCTGATCGATTTCCGCCGGATTCCATGCCGTCACTATGTGCCGACGTGAATCGGGGTTGGACTTGATGCTTTCGATCACCTTTGCGATTTGATCGATGTGCTCACCGCTCGGTGTTGGCCAAGACCGCCACTGCGAGCCGTAGACCGGGCCGAGGTCACCGTTTTCGTCGGCCCACTCGTCCCAGATCGTGATCCCGTTTTTATTGAGCCAGCGGATGTTGGTGTCGCCTTTCAGAAACCAGATCAGCTCGCCGAAAATTGACCTGGTGTGTAGCCGTTTGGTGGTCAGTAGCGGAAAGCCTTCGCTCAGGTCGAATCGCATTTGGTAGCCAAAGACGCTGAGTGTGCCAGTACCGGTGCGGTCGCCCTTTTCGGCTCCCTGTGCCAGGATATGCTCCAGCAAGTCTAGGTAGGCCTGCATTTTTCTCCCATCGAATGTTCTGCAAATAACTCGTTTAGTTATCTGCCCTAGCGTCTATTATATATAACCAAACGCTATATATCGTTGTATTTTATAAGCGCAACCGCTATAGTTAGGGTAATTCGGCGAAGGTGTACCTGTTGACGTCGCGTTATGCGTAGTCACACACAGACGAGATCTACAACGAATGTTACAACACAAATAACTCCCAGGCGCGTATGAGGCGACTGGGAGTTCATAAATTATGTTACGTATCTTAGCTGAGCGAGTTTTCTAGTTTGATACCAGGGCCCATGGTTGTGCTGACGCTGATACTTTTTACGTAGATGCCTTTGAGGCTAGATGGCTTTTGGGCGGCTAGGCTAGTTAGGAACGTTTGAGCGTTTTCTACTAGTTTTGCTTTGCCAAATGAAACTTTACCGACGCTCAGGTGGACAATTGCTTGTTTGTCGACGCGGTATTCAACTTTACCGGCTTTGGCTTCGGTTGTTGCCTTGGCGACGTCGGCAGCTACTGTGCCGCTCTTTGGATTTGGCATGAGACCTTTTGGACCTAGCAGACGAGCGTATTTACCAAGTTTTGGCATATAAGCGGGGGTTGAAACTAGGACGTCAAAATTGATCTCGCCTTTTTCTAAGGCTTTTAGGAATTCTTCGTCGCCTACGATATCAGCGCCAGCTTTTTTAGCTCCAGCGTGGTCGGCTTCTGGTGCAAAAACAGCGACACGGATAGTTTTGCCAGTGCCGTTCGGTAGGCTAACGGTTGTACGAATGTTCTGGTCGGCCTGTCGTGGGTCAACGCCTAGGCGGACGTGGAATTCGACGGATGAGTCAAATTTAGTAGTTGCGGTTTTGATCGCAACATCTAGAGCTTCGTCAAGTTTGTAGACTTTCTCTTTGTCGACCAGTTTTACGACTTCCTGATACTTTTTGCCGCGGCGTTCGACGTGAGGTCGAGCCTTTGGGGCTGGGCCTTTTTTACTGTTTTCAGCGGTTTCAGGTGACTTTGCGCTAGTGTCGCCAGATTCTTTGCGAGCTTCCTTTTCTGCTTTTTCCTCAAGCTCTTCGATGGCTTTTTCGCTACGTTTGCCAGCTTTCGCTACTTCGCTCTTGCGCTCTGCGATGATTTCTTTTTCAACTTTTTCTCGTTTTTCTGGCTTTGCGCCAGCGATAGCTGCTTCTAGGTCAGCGATAGTTGCTTTTGGTGAAACTTCAAGCTTTAGCTTGGCTGCTTCTGCGATAAGTTCGGCTTTTTTTGCCATTTTATTCTCCAAACTTCCCGGCCTGCCCGCGAAAGTTTCGGGGAATGACTAGGAGGAATCTTTAGTTTATTAATTATTGCGATGTTTCATTGGTAGATCTACCGCCAAAAATTTTTATGGTGTTCGCGAGCATCTTGTATTGATGTTGTCGACCCCAACCAGTTTTGTACCATTGTTCCCTTGCGAACGCGTCATGCTTATCGATGAACGCTTCGTAGTGTACTAGATCGAGAGGTTTCCTCAGTCTTGTAGATTCTACGCGACCAGCGTTGTGCTCTCGAACACGTCGCTTCAAATCATTTGTGCATCCAGTGTAGAATTTGCCGTCGTTTACGCTGCGTAGTATGTATACGTAGTACATAAAAACTCTGGCGGTTAAACCCTTTCTGTGGTTCAATCGCGTGTTTCTGCACGCTCCCAACATTGATTTGTATGTTTATATTGTATCATACAGGGGTCGTCCATGCAAGTATTTCTATCATTGCTCTCCTAGAATCGGCTTTTCTATGTCGTATTCTGCACTTTCAAACTTCCTAACTTTCCAACTAACTCACTGTTGTAAATATAACCATAGACAAAATACCCTGTTATCGATCTATATACAGCGTCACAATATTGACATAAACACTACGTCACGATATTATCAAATTTGTGTCTTTTGAAAATAGGCATAAAGGCACTATTTTCCCGCTACTGACTATACCTGAGAGACATAGTCAGACAACAAATACAAATTGGCGGGGTATAAGGGAGGAAAACGTTTTATGAAACTAAATAGTACAGTGGCAGCACTGGGCTTTGCTCTAGCTGTCTCAATGTTTGGCGGTGTCTCAGTACACGCCGAAGAGAACAAACCGACGGAACTGATAAAAGTCGAACCGATAGTCGCAGTCGTCAAGCCTGGCGATTATCTATCGCTCATCGCAGATGAGTACAAAACTACGTATGTTAGGATCTACAATGCCAACGAGAACATTGTGAATCCGGACATTATCAATCCTGGTGACAAATTGCGTATTCCGTTGGATGACGAAGTGTTACCGGATCGAATGGCTCAGGTATCTACAGTAGCCGTAGCAACGCAGTCGGCATCTACCGCATCTGTATCGCGTGCTGTGACCAAGGCTGGTAGCTATACACCAACCTCAACAGCTGGTAATACCTACACCTGGGGTAACTGTACCTGGTACGTGAAAAACCGTAAACCGAATATTCCAAATTCGTTTGGCAATGCCAATCAATGGATCAGTCGTGCGCAAGCAGCCGGCTATGCCACGGGCTCAACACCTGTAGTTGGGGCCATCGGTGCTTCTGGTAACCACGTCGTTTATGTCGAATCAATTTCTGGAGCTATGGTTAATATCTCCGAGATGAACTATAACGGAGGTGTTGGGATAGTTCACTATCGCACGGTTCCAGCTAGTAGCTTTTACTACATATACGCCTAGCCGTATTAGCAGAACCCCTTGTCTCACGACAGGGGGTTCTTTGTTGTATAATCTTGTATCAATTATTCCAGATCTAATGGCGGTAAGTCCTTAACAATATCATATGCCCTGAGCGCCTCTAGCACAGTCCGTTCGGATGCTTCACTCTGGCTAACGATAAGATTATTTAGTTCTGCCAGTTCATCAGGCGTCAAAGTTCCCATAAGTATGGTCAGCGCAAGCTGTTCATCACCATTCAGCGGTAGGTTCTTTTTCGCATGACTAGCTGGATGCCGCGATACGGATATCTCCCTATCAAAGAGACCAGCCAAAGACAGCGCGTTCTTGCCCAGTCGGTAGTGTTCGTGCCGATTATCGTCTCCAGGTTCGACACTGTCGTCGAATGGGTCCTCATCGTGCATGACAGGTCTATTATACTCCTGCTCATATAACAAAAATCACCCCACCCGGGGTGAATCTTGTCGCGGGTAGTGTCTAGTGAACTCCGAGGAGTGTCCAGACGTTGCCGCGTTGCTGCAGGCGAAAGCTTTGTCGTCCGTCGCTGAGGTTGAAGATGTTGGTGATGATATCTCCGGACTTCATCGTTACGCGGATACCGCCATCGATAAAAGTATAAGTTTTACCTTGCCATTCCATTCTCTTTGGTAGAGTGGTCATGTTGCGACCGAAACCTACAGCAGTAATTTGAACATTGTTTTTCATAGCATACTCTCCTATGGTGGGTTAGTTTAGCAGTGGATCGAGTATGAGCTACAAGGCTAAGGCGTTCGACGTCCACTTGTCGTCGATTGCTATACCTGAAGTAGCGATTGTGATAGTTCGGCGCGTGCCGAGCTAAGTGTTTTAGTTAAAGCTTGGTAGTGAAAAGGTCTCCCAGTACTGCCATAGCTATACTTATTATAGCTTGTGCTTCGCATGGGCGGTCAATAGTAATGTGTGTGTAGAAAAGTCTACGACTAGTCGTAGAGGCCGCCTTCGATATCGTAATATTCCTCGAGAGTTTTTACCCCCTTTTTCTTCATATCGTTTGCGATGGTTGAACCGACATATCGCCAATGCCAGGGCTCTGCGCCGTAGCCAGTGATGGAAGTTTTGTCGCTAGTGTAGCGTTCGATAAATCCGTAGGTATGAGCGTTGTCGCGGAGCCATTTGTAGGCCGATGTTCGACCAAAGCAATCTAGCGCGCAACCGCCGGACTTTAGATCTATCGCCAAGCCCGTTTGATGCTCGCTATATGATGGGCGTGAAGCAAATCCGTCGGCTAAGCCAGTGCTGCCTAATGAAGCGACATATGAGTTATATATCGTCACCTGGTCGTAATACGAACGAAAGCCGCTAGTTATCGTCAGGCTATTGCCGGCGGATGATGCGGCCGTTAGCATATCGGCTAGATCGTTAGCCATGGCGCCGCGTACTTGCACGTTATTTACATATGTCAGATCGTCGGGCTGGAAATTTAATGGTTTGAGACAGTTTTTCTTGTTGACTACTACTTTTATGCTGGATGAGTCATCGACAGTGCAAACTGGTTCTAGGTTCTTTGGCAGGGTGGCTGTTTTACCGTTTTGCCTAGCGGCCGATGTGATGTCGAGGATCTCGGCTGCGGCTGCGCTGCGAGCTTTTTTGAATTCGATAATACGACGTCTTTCGAGGGCTGCCGCTAGACTTCGCTCACCGTCTAGGCGCCTCTGTTCGACTAATTTTGCTGTTGCTAGCGCTTGCGACGACGATTCATTGTAAAGAAATACGCCACTAGCGGTAGCAGCTAGGGCTATCAAAAAAATAGATAGCATATATCGCCGAATGGCTCTAAGCATAAGGTTATTATAACAGTTACGAAAAGTGTCTAGATATGACTAGCCCGCCCGCGATTGACGCGGACGGGCGATGGTGTCAGCTCTTGCACGGATCAATATGATCCGGTTCGATACTGTGGTACAAGAACCTCCTCAGAGCTGTGCCGCTCGAATGGCGATGGAGCGTGCCCGGATCGCATCGTAGAGACAGACTCATGTAGAGTACTGTCAAAACAGCGCCAGCCGATCCTGCGATGATGAGCAGTTTTTGGCCAGTCAGGCTTAGTAGCAATACGGTCACCGTGACGGCGGCCAATACTACGAGCATATTTCTGACGACGCTCAATGCGTCACTTCTCGCTGTAGGTGCGTGCGCATTCATATATTTCCTCTCGATAGTAAACGCAATAGTTACTTTATACTATACTCGGCGTCGTAAGGCAAATTTATAGACATAGCTATGTAGACAAATAAATAAAAAGGCATCCATGAACTGGATGCCTTTTTATGGCTATAACTGTAGACTAGGCTACTACTTCGACGCCCATGCTGCGGGCGGTGCCGGCGACAGTTTTGACTGCGCCGTCTAGATCGATAGCGTTTAGCTGATCCATCTTTGCGTTAGCGATTTCCTCTAGTTGTGCGCGAGTGATCTTGCCAACTTTATCTGTATGAGGCTTGCCGCTTCCCTTTTGGATGCCGATAGCAGCGCGGATAGCGTCATCAACTGGCTGGCCGAGGCTCCTCCATGTGAATGATCGGTCTTCGTAGACCTGGATGTGGACGATAACGTCTTTGCCCATGTCGGCTTTTGTGCCTTCGTTGAATGGGTTAATAAAGTCCATCATGTT
>JBARQK010000139.1:0-6109 GCA_049643705.1 Saccharimonadaceae bacterium (SeqCode)
CGAACAACCTGCTAGCGTTGCGGCCCTGCCTGGTAGTGCATTTGACGATATATCTGGCAAAACTGATTTACATTTACACGTCGCCAACAAGAAACTCGGGCACCTGTCACTGCCAATCCAAGTAAAATCATCTAGCCAACACGTCGACTACTACCTACCGCCAGAAATATTACAAATAAACATGCAGGACGTCTCGACGAGAGACATCGAGCGCATCGCGCACGCATTGGTGCGAAAAATTTCCAATCAATACAAAGAAAACGACTCTAGCCTGGCCAATGATGACGACCAAATTATTGGAGAAGCTAACGGCAATATCGTAAGCCTGATCAACTATCACGTCAAAAATGTATTCAAACTGGGACTAGCTGGCGAAAACCAGTCATCTAGAACCAAACCACCACACAACACCAACAAACACATAGGCAGAGTAGCCGAACAAAGCTGCGTAGCCTAAATATTTAATAACTGGTACCGCAGGCCGGATTTGAACCGGCACGTCCTATTGGACACCAGATTTTGAGTCTAGCGTGTCTACCATTCCACCACTGCGGCACAAGTTATTAAATACCTCGGATAATCCAGGATAGCAAAGACACCTCGTGAGTGTTTTCGACCCTACTATTGTATACTATTACACAGGTGGGAATCTAGACCAATGCAACCAGACAACAAACGGCCGACTGGGCCAATCATTCCAGCTAGACAATATCTCAACCCGCAAGACGACAAAAGGTTGGCGGCACACAAAAACGCCAACCATGAAGCCGCAGCGGCTAATATTGTGCGTGGTCAAATAGACAAGATCTACGACCAAGACCCAAATAGCAATACCATAGAGAATGCTCCGACCGACACGCCAGAGCTAGCAGAAACTCCAGAAGAGCCGATAACCATCGATCATTTACGAGAGAGCGGAGAACAGAAGACAGAAAGTCCATACGATCGTACTCATAGTGCCAAGAGCCAGGTTACTGACGACCAATGGCGCGACTATCATAGCGCATGGCAGGACTATTACCAGCAGTATTATCATCGATATTATATCGGTCAGATGTATCAAGCTCAGCAACAGCTAGGTAGCGGTGAACAAAAGAATGAAGCCGACGACCAAGAGTCCCTAACTGACGAGCAGGCTGTGTCGAAACTAAAATCAGAGCTCTTAACAAAACTTCGATCATCAACAAAGCGCGTCAAATCGAGCAAACATTTCATACCGGCGGTTGCTGCAGCTTGCGTGATGCTAGTATTCGTCTTTCTGCAGTACAACAGCATAATCTTTGCATATATAGAAGCCTATGTCAGCCCCAGCAGCGTCAACCCGTCGAGCATTATCGCTCAACCAAACGGCTCTATCGTGGTCGGGCCAGAACCAAAGATATATATTCCAAAGATTAGAGTCGACGCGGCTGTTGTCTACGATACAACACCTGATCACGTATCTCAGATGAAGGCTATGGAAAAGGGCGTTGCCTGGTTCGGTATCGCAGGCGCAAACAGCAAACCAGGACAAATCGGCAACACGGTATTATCCGGACATTCTAGTAACGACTGGTTAGAGAGTGGTGAGAACAAGTTCGTCTTTGCCCGCCTCGAACAGCTCCAACTAGGCGATATGATCTATGTACACTACAACACTACTAGATATAGCTACACCATCACCAAAAGAGAGATCGTCAAACCGACCGAGATCAATAAACTAGTCTACGAGACCGATCGGCCCGTCCTGACGCTCATCACGTGTACTCCGTTAGGAACATCCGAGAAACGCTTGCTCATCACCGCCGACCAAGTCAGCCCAGACCCTGCTGTAGCATCAGCAGCACCAGACAGCGCCGACGCACCAAAAACCAACGACATACCTGGTAGCGCGCCAACATTCTTTGAGCGCCTGTTTGGCAAACGCTAAATAGTTAGCCTAGATTTTGTAAAGATAACCTGTGTGCCACTATGAGCAAACGTATAAATATAGCTATTGTTAGTACTAACAACCACTGCCTGACCTGGCATTCCGGCTGTTATCTCATGTTTGTTTTGGCCATCAAATTCATAAATACTCAGCTTTTCACTCTTTACTGATGCCAGGTAATACTCGTCCAGCCATGACAATGTGCTGCCCGCTTCGGAGGTGCTAATATCGGCATACTTACTCAACTCCAGATCATATACGAGGTGATTCGTTTTGCTAGTCGCAACGACGAAACGACCATTTGGACCAAAATCGAGACTATCGATATCACCGACATTTGGCAGGGTTGCGATCATAGATGATCGGGCGTTAAACGTATTTATGTCTGATCCGATCTGGCTGATAGTCAAGTTACTGCCATCATATATAACCATATAGTCGGCATTAAAATAATGAGCGATAGCGATCTGAGATTTAGCACTGGCGGAAGTAGCCACTGCGCTCTGAGCGGTACTGCCGCTACGATAATACCCAGTCGTGTATTTGCCAGTTTTAGCATCGACTAAACTGCTAAAGGTCAGGTAGGATTCGTGATTGATTGCGAAATCAGCGATACCAGTCCCGACAACAGTCGGCAGGGTATCATCACCTAGATCGTCGTTAACCAATGTATTATCTGCGTTTATAGCGTATACACTGCGCCCACCGTCGAACGCAAACAGGACCTTCCTGATATCCATAGCCATAGCGGTGCGTAGATTCTTTGACTGAGCGACGTCTTGGGTATCGACTAGAATAAACTCTACCACGCCAGAGTAATCATGACGAACCATGACGTATCGACTAGTTTTATCCCATTCGATAAAGCTATATTGACCGGCCGCCGTCCTAGTATACGAGCCTTCTGGCAATACTAACGGTAGCGAAGCTGGCTTGTCTCCGGATAGATTGATGACCTCAAAATTCGGACTCGAGGCGTTTGTCGACAATATAACATATCGTTTGTTAGGCGACGATAGCGAAGCGTCCAGGCGATCGTAACTCGTCATTGTCTCTGTCGTAATCTTTTCGGGAATCATCCGGGCATAATTCAACCACAATATCGAACCGGCACCGAGTTTGACGTGCTTTTTCCATGTCTTGTAGCCGTCTAGCTCCAATTTGACATCATGTTCACCAGCCAGGGCATAGTATTTCGTGTCGGTACGACCAGATATCTCATTGCCATCGATAAACGCCTTTGCGCCCGTCGGTTTAGATGCTAGCTGGAGCAGGCCACCCTGTTCGATACGACCGCTATCTTCGTCATACTGGTATCCCATCACGATAAACAACAGTATCGTTACCAAAAGAGTTACGATCAAGGTCATCAAGCCATAAACCAGCGTGCGCCGCAATATCTCTTGTTTGCGATTTTTAGGTTTGTGCATACTGGGGGTATTATACAACATATCGCTCTGGCTTTTTGTGCTTGCCTGGCGATGATATATGACGTAATATATAGATAAGCGAAATAACTTTGGGTTTATAGGGGATTTATGAGTCAAAAAACGATTGTAATTAACGGTATCACCTACGATGCTCATACGGGTTTACCTATAAAGTCCGCTCAGGAAGTGCCAGCCGAGCCTGCTCGACCTGACGACCATGCTCACTCAGCCAAAGTCCACCAGCGCACCCAACGATCTAGTACTCTAAATCGCAAGATTGTTGCTCCAGCGCCAGTACAGCCAAAACCCATTCGTACTATGAATGACTTTAGCGCCCGTCCATTGAGCCAAGCGAAAACACCAGTCATATCGAAATTTGCCGTGCACACCGAGACGCAGGTCACGCCCGCTCGTGAACTAGAATCAGCCCCTGTCGCACATCCTATAGCTATCAAAGTACACCAAAAAGCCCAGTTAGCCCCAGAAAGACGAGTCGCCAAACCGGCAGACGTCATCAAACGCGAAGCCATTGCTGCCGCCATCGAACAAGCGCCAGCGCACGGCAAGCGCAAGCAACACGAGCACGGTAAAGCTCCGAGAGGTAACGTTAGCCGCGGCCTCAGCGTTGCGAGCGCCAGCCTAGCGCTGATCCTACTCGGTGGTTACTTTACATACATCAACATGCCGAGCATATCGGTACGCGTTGCCGCAGCCCAGGCCGGTATCGACGCGACTTATCCATCATACAAACCTGACGGCTACAGCCTAACCGGACCAGTTGCCTACGAACAGGGCAAGGTGCAGATGAACTTTGCCGCAAACGCCGGATCAAACAAATTTGCCCTTGCACAGACCAGCTCTAACTGGGATTCCCAAGCAGTCCTCGACAACTACATCGCTCCTCGATCTGGCAGTGACTACGCAATCACCCAGGACAGCGGCCTGACCATCTATGTCTACGGCCAAAACGCTGCCTGGGTTAACGGCGGTATCCTCTACACCATAGAAGGCGACGCCCCTCTCTCGGCCGACCAAGTCCGCCGAATCGCAACTTCAATGTAAAATCTGGTTACTCATTCCCGATTTCCCATTTCCCATTCCCTAAACCCGATCCTGTATAATGGAGCTATGTCCAGTAGCCAACTTCCAATAGCCAACTCCATCCGCACCCGCTTTGCGCCTAGTCCGACAGGCTATATCCATATCGGCAACGTCCGATCGGCGTTATTCCCATACCTACTGGCGAGACAACAGGGCGGGGCATTTATCCTACGCATCGAAGACACTGATCAAGCCCGCTTTGTCGAGGGTGCGACCGACCTAATCCTAGACACGCTCGAATGGCTTGGTATCGACTGGGACGAAGGGCCACGCAAGGGTGGGGAATACGGACCGTATGTCCAAACCGAGCGACGTGATCACTACCAAAAATGGGCACAAAAACTCATCGACAAAGGCTTAGCTTATGCCGATCCGTTCACCCCAGAAGAAGTCCAAGCCTTCCGCGAAGAAGCAAAAGCCCTCAAAAAACCATTTCTCTACCGCGACCACCGACCGGAAAACCCACCTGCATGGGATGGTTCTCAAGCTCTGAGATTCAAAGTAACAGATATCAAACGTTATACTTGGAACGACCCAATCATGGGGGAATTGTCGGCTGGCCCAGAAGTTTTAGACGATTTTATCCTCATCAAAGCAGATGGTTTGCCGACCTATAACTTCGCCCACATCGTTGATGACGCCGAAATGGGTATTACTCACGTCATCCGCGGTCTCGAATACATCTCGTCGATTCCACGATACCTATCACTCTATGATGCCTTGGAAATCGATTACCCTATCCTAGCATGCATGCCCCACATTATGGCTCCTGACGGTAAAAAGAAACTAGGCAAGCGTGACGGCGCAAAGAGCGTCTCCGAATACCGTACGGACGGTATATTACCCGAAGCAATGCTAAATTTCCTAGCTAGCATGGGATGGAATGACGGAACAGAGCAAGAAATTTTCACCAAACAAGAACTTATCGACAAGTTCAGCCTCGAACGCGTCCAGCGTAGTGGGGCACGCTTTGACGAGGCCAGGCTGCTGTGGATGAACGGACACTGGATCCGCTCGCTCGAGATCGACGACCTCTATAGCCGCGTCGAGAGATACTGGCCAGCCGCAGCCGCAAACTACGACGAGAGCTACAAAAAACAAGTTCTAGTTCTAGTCCAGGACCGCCTAAAAACTCTCGCCGAACTTCCGCTCATGACACGATATTTCTTTGAAGAGCCAGAAATACACCAGGAATTGATCAGCACCAACAAACAACTCAGCAAACTAAGCAGCGAAGAGATATTATCTCTACTGTCGGCAGCGCACTCGGCGCTAGAAAAATCCGAATGGACCCCGGAAGCCATCCAGACTACGTTAAACAACCTACTCGAGTCAACCGGTCAAAAACCAGGAATACTGTTTAGCCTCATCCGCATCGTGACTACCTGGGCACCTTTCAGCCCCCAGCTCAATGACACCTTGGCGCTAATCGGCAAGGAAAAAACCCTGGGCCGTCTACTCGAATACAAATAAAATACGCGCCGTACTCACCTCATGCAAGGTGAGTACGGCGCAAGGAGACGGAGTCTACCAAACACCATCAATGTAGGCAAGCACTACCATGGAAAGAACTACACATGCTCCAAACAACCATCCTAGAAACCACGACTCGTCGTGCGTAACGAGAACGAGGACGGGCGGCACAATAACCACAAGCGCGAGTCCGATC
>JBARQK010000140.1:0-4222 GCA_049643705.1 Saccharimonadaceae bacterium (SeqCode)
CCGGCGAGTTTCCTGAAATTTCAGTCGAAACCCGTCCACGTGGCGGGTTTTCGATACCCTAAACGACTATTCCCGATGGAACAAAATAGCAGATAACAGTGACAACGATCAGAACAGCATATAGGATCTTGCGGTTTTGTTGTAGAGGCTCGAACTGTCGCACAAGTAACAGGCCTACCAACATACCTGCTGGTATGCCATAGTAGCCGACACCCGGAGCGCGAATCTTGACCCAAAACGATGCTAGAAGTACGATAACAACCAGTTTGAGGAAATACGCACTATCAGGCTCGAATACTTTTTCTCTCCCTGTACGACTCATCGACGCATCACGCGATTGCATACGAAAACGACCGTAGGTTCTAGATTTTTGTTTTTGACTTGCCATTGAAGCGATGATACCAACCTGCGTAAAAAAACACAAGCGTGTTGTAATTTTATGAGCATAACCGTATAATCACAAGCATTAGAATATAACAAGGGATATAGGGATGGCACAAAAGAAAGCAACTACGACCAAGCAAGCAGCTCCAAAGAAACCAGCCGCCAAAAAGGCCGCATCAGCACCAACCGCAAAAGCGACAGTAGCAGAAACTAGTTTTATGACCTTCAAGGTCACCGAACAGACTATCTACTGGGCGATCATCGGCGCCATGGTACTAGCTTTGGGTATCTGGGTAATGACTATCAACGCAAGGGTTCAGGCGATCTATGATCAGATCGATGCTATAACCGTTGAGGGAGATCCGATCACTATCAAGGCAAAAACAGCCGAATAGCAGGTTCACTCACGAAAACTGCCCCAGATCGGGGCAGTTTTCATATCAGGTGTTTTTTTGATTACATTCGGATTTCTGCATCAACACCAGCTGGAAGGCTGAGGTTTTGTAGGCTATCGATCGTCTTTGGCGTAGCGTTAGTGATATCGATCAAGCGTTTGTGAACACGCATTTCGAATGCTTCACCACCAGTCTTGTAGACGTGTGGGCTCTTTACCACCGTGTAAGTGCTGCGCCGAGTCGGTAGTGGTACGGGACCGGCGATCGAAGCGCCAGTACGTAGGGCGGTGTCGATGATTTGTTTTGCTGATTGGTCGATCACTTTGTGATCGTATGCTTTTAGTCGGATGCGGATACGCAGTCCTTCTGATGGTTTGGCGTCTGCCATAGTAAACAACTCCTTTGTTGTTTATGTACCGTAACCTTGACTCGAATCGGTTGTGTTAGCGTCTGGTCAAGTTGTCGGTACGATTTGTATTACTATATGATTATAGCCCATGTTTAGTTGATTTTCCAGTTATAAAGTGATTTAATGTCTAAGTTCCGACGACCAAAAGAGTAGTATGCAGTCAATCGATGATCTTGCACCTGACAAGATCAAGGTTTTGGCAAAGCGTTTCCGCGCATCCCAAGATAGGGTTCTACGTATCATTGATGACGAGACAGTCAGAGTGACGTCACGGTACGATACGATTTACCATCCGGCCGCACTCATAATGTTGGCGAGACTGCTCAGAACTGTTTGGACGAACATGATGTCTACCGAGGTAATCGAGTTCGTAATCCCTCGACACACATCGATCACTGTCGATGCTGAATTCTGGGACAGTTATGAAGCCGTTACGAGCTGAGAGAAATGATTGCTGAACTGTCCCCTGGATGGACCGTCGGTCAGGTCGGCCAAAAGTTCCTTGACGATGACGGAATTGAGGCTTACTGCATATCATTCGCACCGTTCACAGGATAAAAGTGACCTCCCCCTACCCCCGCCAACCTGTCGAAGCCCCAACGGCCTCCGGGTCAGCGGGGTTTTCGCTTTTATGACCAATCGACGGATTCGATAGCTTGTCTAACTACTCCTGATGAGTGCATTAAACTATTGTATTCATTCTCCGTTAGATCGTAACCATCAAGTATTCTGACGCCTTGGTTATTGATGGCATGTGGCAAACCTAGGACTACATCATTCAGACCGTATTGCCCTTCCAGCAACGAACAAACCGGATAGATGCTGTAGGTTGAGCGCCTAAGGGCTATGACGATTTTCGAGACCACTTGACCGATGGCATAATACGTTGATTTTTTAGACTCGATTATCCGATAAACCCTGTCATGGATCTCTTGATCTATGTTCGAAAAGTCCTGGTCGTGATATCCAGGAAAGGCGTGCAAAGGAATCTCGCCAACCTGAGCGCGTTCGATCGTCGAAAATGACGAGTCGCCATGCTCGCCCAGGATATATGCATCAACTTCCCTACTATGAACGCCCAGTCGATCGGCTATGGCAGCCCTGAGACGCGAGGTATCGAGAGTCGTACCTGTACCGAATACTCGTTCTTTCGGCAATCCCGATGCCTTCAATGCTACGTAGGTCAAAACATCAACTGGATTTGTCACCATGACGATAAACGGCTGCTTGCCACCACTGACAACTTTACCGACGATATCTCGAATGATCCCGACATTTGTACCCATCAACTCGAGTCGTGATTGGCCTGGCTGCTGTGGCGCACCGCCAGTGATAACAACGATGTCATTGTCAGCGATCTCGTCATAGCCGCCGACACGGACCAAGACACCACTATCTATACCCATTGCGTCGTTAATGTCTGCCGCTTGCCCCCAGACGAGGCTTTCATTTACATCTATCAAAACGATCTCTTCTGCGGCCTTGTTCAGCGCTAGCGCATAAGCACTAGTTGCCCCAACCATTCCGCCACCGCCAACGATAAAGACTTTTTGTCTCTGCATAATTCCTCCGTTATTCATAATCATTATAGCAAACACTTTTTGCAGATAGAAAATATTTGTTATATAATCACGTCACCGTTCCCGCATAGAGGAGTTGTTATGAGATTTGCACAGAAGTTAGCCTCCGCCATCAAGTCTCGGCTTGTATGCATTATGCACGGCCACAACTACGGCAGAGCTGATTTCGACAGAGATTTCAGCTTCGTGTTCAGAAAATGCCGTCGATGCGGATACAGAAACGTTCAGTGGGACGAGCTGTAGCAGTCGCATCCTCACACCTACCGCCCACCCGTCGAAGCCTCTCAGGCCTCCGGGTCTGGGCGGTTTCGCATATATTGACTAATTGCCCAACAGTTGTATAATATACGTATGGCAAGGTTAAAGATGGGTCTGGATATTCGTAGCAACTGGTTGCACTATGACCGATCTTTGTTGCGGGCTGATAAAATAGACCCCGACCAGCTAAGAAGCATTTTAACCTTGGGTTCACGTTCAATAATTGATGCTATGGAAACTATGCATCAAAAACCCGTGGCCAATAACCCCCCTGGCGCTGACATACAATATCCTTGGTTATTCACAATTAAACTTGCGGATTATCTACACCCACTAGAGGTATTCACCGACGAAGCCATGCAGATCGTCCAGGCAAAAAACGCAAACCCCAACAACAATTACCCTATGGAGCAATTATTGCCATGGGTACATCCCTATTTCGACGCAGCTAGTGATGCAGGATTTATACCTAGAGTCCCGGGTAGGATGAATGGATGGGACGACGAACATGACGGGGTATGGTTCCAAGTCCGACACATAACACAAGCAGAGCCAACGAGCGACACACATACTCATCAGATCAAGCGTTGGCCGACTCGTCAAGAACTCGAAGAATAACAAAAACACTCCGATTTCTCGGAGTGTTTTTGTAATATTCAGAATCTAGAGTCTAGAATCTAACTATTTGTTGATCTTTGTAACAACACCAGCACCAACAGTACGGCCACCTTCGCGGATAGCGAAGTTTAGACCTTGTTCCATGGCGATAGGTGCAAGCAACGTAACCTTGAAGGTTACGGTGTCACCTGGCATGACCATTTCTTTGTCAGCAGGTAGCTCAACTTCACCAGTTACGTCCGTTGTGCGGAAGTAGAACTGTGGCTTGTAGCCTTTGCTAAATGGTGTGTGACGGCCGCCTTCTTCCTTTTTGAGGATGTAGACTTCGGCATCAAATTCGGTGTGAGGTGTCAAAGTACCTGGTTTAACGATAACCTGACCACGCTCAATCTGCTCGCGCTCGATACCGCGGAGAAGTAGACCAGCGTTGTCGCCAGCTTGGCCTTGATCGAGGTTCTTTTTGAAAGCCTCGATACCAGTTACAACTGATTTTTGGTTTGCGCGGATACCAACGATTTCAACTTCATCGTTGATCTTTACGATACCCTGCTCGATACGACCGGTAGCAACCGTACCAC
>JBARQK010000141.1:0-8006 GCA_049643705.1 Saccharimonadaceae bacterium (SeqCode)
TATCCACCCTCACATACGATTTATTATCAAACGCATGTCAAAATTACGCCTAGCGTTAGCATCAACATTTGCACTGGGCCTTTTGACACCACTGATCTACTCGGTGTTTCTAAACCCAAAGGTTGGACTGACGCTCCTAGGCATACCCGAGTCAATGCCTAATGTCACGAACAACCTGCTCGACATCCTCAAAACTACGTTTGGTTTTTATCTACCTACTACCGGCGAAATCGTCCAGCCACTATTGCCACTAGGTACGGCAATATTGCTGATCCTTGGGGTATATTATTTACTAACAGTCAAATACACAGCGCGAAGTTACATTCTCTGGGTATGGATGCCTCTGATACTGCCATTTATGATACTCAACCCACAATATATCCACTATGGTTTCATCATCGCCACATTCATTGTAGCCATGGGCGTTAACTTTTTGATTTCACACTGGTACAAGCTATTCCCGCGCAACCCATACGCTCGTATCGCCGGGCTGGTTCCGCTAGCAGTCATAGTTATCGGACTAGTCTTTACCGGTATGTCAAACTACCTTTACTCGTACACGTACAACCCGAGCACCAGGGCGCACTTTAGACATGATCTAAATCTAGTTAACGAAGCAATATCCGATCAAGCAGACAAATCAAAAGTGACACTGTTAGTTGCATCGGAACAGGGAAGTTTCTATTCTATTGTGGCTAGGCAGCGCGGCGTTAATGTCGTAACAGATATCGATCAAGTAAGTACCGGTACTGTAATAGCCTCTCGACTCGCGACCCAAACAACAAAGTTTGGTCAACCAGACCGCATCGTTACAACTTCGACTATGGTGGATGGCGACCGGTTCTATATCTATCAAATAGCCGCCCCATAAGATATAATTAGTCACTGATAAAAGTTGGAGGAAATATGGCCCTAAATCAAATGAAGATGCTTAATGATCTGCGAAAAGCTCAAAAAGCACTGAGTAAAGAAATTATCGAAGTAGAGGCTGGCGACGGCGCAGTCGTCGTTCAGATTAATGGTGAGCTCAAAATAAAGAGCGTAAAGATAGATCCTAGTCGAGTTGACCTGGACGATATCGAAGAACTAGAGCACTGGATCGAAATCGCTGTCCGCGATGGCCTAGCAAAAGCGCAGGAAATCGCTGCCGAAAAGATGAAACCGTTGATGGGCGGACTGGGTAGTTTAGGTCTGTAGGCCTGAACTAGTAGTAAGTAGGAAGCAGTAAGGTTTAAGCAATGTTGCCTAAAGCGCTTTTGGATTTGATCGATGCACTCGGCAAGCTGCCGGGTGTTGGTGTCCGTACTGCCGAACGGTACGCGTATTATTTGCTAAAATCCGATAATCGCATCGCGTCTTCGCTGGCTGGATCACTCGACCAACTCCACGATAGCGTTCGAATATGCCCGGTTACTTTCGCCCTCATCGACAAAGAACAAACGATTTCACCTCTCTATAGTGGCGCCGAGCGTGATAAAAAACTCGTTGCCGTCGTCGAAGAACCGCTCGACATTATCGCTCTCGAGCGCACCGGCCAATTCAAAGGAACTTATCACGTATTAGGCGGTGTCATATCGCCGATCGATGGCGTAGGACCAGAGAAACTACACATCCCTGAACTTATAGAGCGACTAAAGCACGACGAAGTCGATGAAGTCATCATCGCCACCAACGCTTCTGTTGAAGGCGAATCAACCTCATTGTTCCTTGAGCGACAGATACGCGAAGCCAAACTAACTCTACGCATCAGCCGACTAGCCCGCGGCATACCTGTCGGCGTCGATCTAGAGTACGCTGACCAGATCACACTGTCGCACGCCCTCGAAGGACGTCGCACGCTCTAACTTAATTACAACCACCGGGCCGCCTATCACAACCAAAGCCTTCAATACATATTGAAACCTTTGGTTGTGAGACAGGAGAATAAAGAGATCTGCCCCACAGTAGGGATCAGAGCGGCATCATCATCATGCTAAAACTCATACGTTGAGTCCTAACAGCATACTCTGCGACCCACAGTTCTGTGGCCTCACCGATCATGGCCTCAAGCCATTCTGCTCCTGACCATCGTGGGTTATTATGGATCAGCTCACTCGCTACACTGCGGATTAGAGCCGCCATAGCATCATGTGATCCGAATGGCTTCTGGTGCTTGACGCTGTCCTTAACAGCCTCTACGAATTCAAGGGCTGTCACTGGATCCTCTGATCTTCCGATATGGAACGAGGGGTCGAAAGTATCGATAAGCAACTGACGGCTCATTTAATTCTCCTGTCTTGTGAATATCTGCGAGTACTCCCACAGAACATTCAACCACCATCTTTCAATGATTGTCCATATTATTGTATGGCACCTATCAACGCACTGTCAACTTCTGGAAGCTATACGCCATCGAAAGCCGCCATACATTATAATCCTTTTGCTTGTAGTATACCGCAATAATTGGATATAATAGTCAATGATTGCTTGTCTATTAGGAAGGAAGAGCAATGGCTACTTTGATCAATACAGGGGTCTTGACTCAGTTCGAGCCGAAGGATGACACTCCCGTCGTGGTGGATCTTTCTGATGGCATAGGAGTTGTCCTGATTGTCAGACCAATGCCCGACGGAAGCATGGCTTGGATCGATGGGGACATACACCCAGAGATCTACTGGAAATTCGCGCTGAAGCCTGGCCAGAACATCGTCGTAAGGTCCGCCGAGATCGGCAGCCAGATGTCATTCGAGGTCTACGACCGCAACGGTCCGACTGGCGTGCGTTTCCAGACGGCCAAGATCATGACGAATTGGTCGGTGTTGCGTCGCAAGAAAATCAAGGGGAGGCGACTGCGGCCACGCAACCTCCACCGACTCCTCCCGACCCGAGCCCGTACCTGACAGTAGAGCGCCCGCTCCTCCAGGTGCGGGCGCTTTGCTTATTCAAGATCTATCGCTAACTTCATTCCCATCCAGCACTAAATAGCCTATAATCTAACTAACATGAGCGATTCTGCTAAACATTTCGGCTACAAATATTGGTTCGAGATGTATTTGTTACAGGACGACTACGATCAGCAACGCTGGCAGAGTATTCTGTTAGGTATCGGCCAATATGTTGGCTTACTACGAAGCTGGTCAATTGCTATCCATATAGATAACAACACTGTTCACTACTACGTCGGGGCCAACAAAGACATTGGCGTATTGTCGAGCAACCTCGACGGCGTCGTGTTGCGTCCGATTGATTACGATCAAGTAAAGCTGCCTACAAAGATTAGCAAGGAAGGCTTCGTCCAGCTCGTCGCCGGAGGCAACATACTCGATGTCCGAGAAAAATACATGGTCAAACGCGGCAAGGAAATGACTTGGGCGCTATTTACTATCCGCATATTCGATGCAACGCGCTCTTATTGCCGCACCGAACTGGCATTCAAAAACGCCGGAGGCGAATTTACAGTATCGAAAAAGCATGGTCTGATGCTACCCGCACATTTACTAGCAGTGGACTTTCTGACAAATACAAAATACATGCGCCACAAGCAGCCGCAATATCTCGACATCCAGAAAACTCTGCGGATACTAAGGAGTGACGATTCGAGAGCACTTTTCGAAGTCGATACATTTCCGTATCTACCGAAAAACTATTACCTCCCCCTAGATGCATACGATTTTGACAAACACTCATTTATTATCGGCGCAAGCGGCAGCGGCAAATCAAAACTCATCGGTCTGTTTGTCCACCAGCTGCTCTCTAGTCCAGCCGGCAGTCAACAATACCGAATCGTCGTTATCGACCCACACGCGTCACTTGAAGACGACCTGAGTAGCATAAACGGCAGCAACGTTATCCGGTTCAAGGGTCACGACGACGGCGCCGAACTGTTCGCTGGTGCCGGTACCGACATCTCGGCTGCTACCGAGCTAACCGGTACGCTATTCAAATCACTACTAGCCGACCAACATAATGCCAAACTAGAGCGTGTTTTGCGTTTTAGCCTCTACGTGCTAATGACTGGCCAAGTCATGTCACTCGACAATCTGAAACGTTTCGTTACGGACATAGATTATCGTGCGCAGCTCATCGAGCATGTTAGCGGTTACGTACCAGAAAACATCGTTCGCTTTTTCGGCAGTGATTTTAACGAACTGCGCACCAAATTTTATAACGAATCAATCTCGCCGATCGTATCACTAGTCGAGGAGATGCAAATGCAGCCGTCCCTCGGCGAACAGAATGATGACGCCGCATCACTAGCTAGCGTCATCAGTCACAACCCACTAACAGTCTTTTCACTCAACAAAGTCAGCATGGGCGAAAAAGTAGTAAAAACAGTCGCCGGCCTATTAATCCAACAGATATTTTTGCTCGCACAGGCACGTAGTTTCAAAGAAAAAGTTATCTTGATCATTGACGAAGTCTCGATAGTCCAGAACCCTGCGATCGCCCAGATACTAGCCGAGGCTCGCAAATACAATCTATTCGTCTTCCTAACTCAGCAGTATTTCGGCCAGATCGAAAAACCATTACAAGACGCGATATTCACCAACGTCTCAAACTACTACGTATTCAGGGTATCAGAGGAAGATGCTCGTGCTCTCGAAGGGAATCTAACTATCGAACTGCCAAAAGAATCATTACTCGCAGAAAAAGAGATCGGCAACAAGGAGAACGAGCTGCGCGTCCGCATCCTGACTTCGCTAAATAGCAGGGAATGTCTGCTCCGCTTGTCAGTTGACGGGCAAATACTGCCGTGCGTAAAAGCTCGAACTCGAAATTTCTCACCAGAAACCCAAGCTACCGCTACAAAACTAGTAGAATATGCCCAGCCAGTCGTACCTACGAAATTCCAGGAATCTATCCACGCCGACTCTGGCAAATCACTCGATGAGACTGTATTTGGCGATCAGGCTATAGCGCCAGTTAGTCAACCATCGCTACTCGCAACTGCGATTGATCTAAAGACATTCCTGAGCAACCAATCGTCTAGTCCGACAAAGATCAATCCCGACAGCCCGACGGCACCTCCAACCCATAGTAACCTGCCGTCACTCGCTGATCTGCTAGCAACGCAATCCACAAACCAACCCAGCAACGAGAGGAAAAACGAATCATGAGCGACCAAGAAGCAAAAGAACTCCTAGACAAGATCGTCGGCGTAGTATTTGGCTACCAGAACCCACTGTCATTAGACCAAGCCAAAGACAAATTCGCCTTCGACCTACGACTGCCGCAACAAGTCAATGATAGCTTCTCAGGAGAGCCAACATGGGCGTCATCAGTCAACCCAACAAGATTTGTCACACCGGAACGTGCCCGAAGTCGTGAGGACGGATGGATATTGCCAAAACGTGAGCTAAAAGGCATCGAAGACATCGTCGAAGCCTGGTCAGAAACAAATTACACGACAACAGCGCGCCAGATCGAATGCGTCAATGTTTCTAAAAGCGATAACATCTACAATTCCGAAAATGTCTACATGTCGACTGACCTCCGCAACTCAAAAGACGTACTATTTAGCGAGAGTGGCAACAGTTACGAATACGTCATCGCCGGTTCTAGATCGAATGCGTCGTCGTACTGCATCAGGGTCGAGGATAGTCAATTATGTACCAACAGCTTTAATGTTATTTGGTCATCGAAAGTATCAAACTCGTTCTTCATCCAGGACTGTTTTGACGTTATGGACTGCATGTTCTGCTCTCATCTAGCAGGTATGCGTTACTGTATCGCTAACATGCAATTTACAGAGGAAGAATACAAAAAACTTAAACTAGACGTTATCCGCTGGATTCTGACTTCATAGACCCATAGATAAGGTCTCACATGGTATACTATTACTAATGTTTGACGATGCTATAAAACTTATTTCTGACGCGCAAAATATTGTTGTTGTTCAGGCCGAGAACGCCGACGCTGATAGCCTGGGTAGTTCGCTTGCACTCGAAGAAATCCTGAGCGATCAGGGCAAAAAGGTAACTATGTTTTGCGCCATCGATATCCCAAAATACCTTAGATACCTAAAGGGTTGGGACAGGGTCGTAAAAGATTGGCCAAACGATTCCGATCTGGTGATTTTGGTTGACACCTCTAGCGAGGCCCTGCTACAAAAAACTCTAAAGATTCCAAATCTGCGTCATTTCCTAGAAACGCATAGCTTCCTAGTCATCGACCATCACGGCGAGGCCAGTGACAATATCACCGCACCCCACACATTAATGATAGATCCTAACTCTGCTTCAACTGGTGAAATGATCCTAAAAATGTCCATTCAAGCCAGTTGGACCATCAACCAGCAGGCCGCCGAACATATGCTGATATCCATCCTGGGTGACACGCTAGGTCTAACGACGCAGTCAGTAACGGCTGACACATTCGCATCAGCAACAAAATTAGTCGAACTAGGTGCAAAACCTGCCGACATCGAGGAACGACGTCGCGACTATATGCGTAAACCCGCCGAGATCTTGAGTTACAAAGGCGACCTCATCAAACGAATTGAATATAGCCTGGAGGGGAAACTTGCGCTCGTGCACATCCCCTGGGAAGACATCCAAAAATACAGCGATCGCTACAATCCTAGCGTTCTAGTGCTAGACGAAATGCGCCTCGTCGAAGACGTCCGCGTAGCCTGCGCTATAAAAACTTATCCTGATGGTAAATTAACTGGCAAACTGCGCACTAACGCACCGATCGCCGCTACAATCGCAGGATATTTCGGTGGCGGAGGCCATAACTATTCGGCTGGTTTCAAAGTCTACGAGAGTTACGAAAAGATTATGCAGGAACTGTTAACCGCAACCGAAAAGGCTATAAACGAATATGACACTAAAGTTCTATAATTCGCTAACAAAGGCGTCCGAGGATTTCAATCCACTCAGCGAAACTGTTGGTATTTACAGTTGTGGTCCGACCGTTTACGACCATGTACACATCGGCAATCTCAGTGCATTTATCTTTGCCGACACACTACGTCGAGTAATCAGTGCTAGTGGTTACGATGTCCATCATGTTATGAACTTTACCGACGTTGATGACAAAACTATCAAAAGGAGCGCCGAGGAGTATCCTGATGACATGCCTCTAGATGCATTGTCCAAATCAACCGAGCATTATGCAGACATATTCCTTCGCGACATGGAATCAGTAGGTAACGACATATCCGCATACGACTTCATCCGCGCTACTGACCCAAAAACGATCGAAGCAATGCGCCAAATGATAACAGAACTTTATGAAAAGGGCTTTGCCTATATCGCGGACGACGGTGTCTATTTTGATATCGAAGCATATAAGAATAGCGGGAAAGTATACGGTCAGTTAGTGGACATTACGACCAACTCAACAGCTCAATCTCGGATCAGTAACGATGAATACGACAAAGAATCGGCCCATGACTTCGCCCTATGGAAGACCGCCAAACCAGGTGAACCATTCTGGGAATTCAAGATCAGAGATGCCATCCTAAATGGCCGTCCCGGTTGGCACATCGAATGTTCCGTCATGAGTCGTCTAAAGCTCGGCCAACCGTTTGACATCCACACCGGTGGTATTGATCTGAAATTCCCTCATCATGAGAACGAGATCGCACAGAGCACCGCTGGCAATGATTCGCCGATCTACGCCACAACATTCATGCATAACGATCATATTCTAGTCGATGGCAAGAAAATGGCAAAGAGTGCTCAGAACTTTTATACACTGGCAGATCTAGGAAAGAATGGGGTAGATCCACTGGCGTTCCGCTTGCTCGTTCTGCAATCACACTATCGTAACCCAACCAACGACGGCCACGACAATGCCGAGGCGGCGCACAACAGGCTGATCCACTGGCGTGACATAGCGTGTCTGAGACATCAGACACACGACACGATCGATGACGACAGTAGCAAGCGTCTAGCGTTACATGCTACGTCCGGTGCCATCCTAGAAGCTCTCCAGGCCGATATCGATACGCCACGGGCACTCGCTGTCATCGACGGTGCTTTCGGTCGTTTGGAACAATCCAACATCGATCACATCAACCG
>JBARQK010000142.1:0-2304 GCA_049643705.1 Saccharimonadaceae bacterium (SeqCode)
TATAATCATAGGCATATGATGCGGAGGATAATCGATAAATATTTGTTGCTGGCTCTGGCATTTATGGCCGGATTTGTCCTGATGGTTTTCGAGATGGTCGCTTCGAGGGTGCTAGCTCCGACGATCGGCAGTTCGACATACGTCTGGACGAGTGTTATCGGCGTGATTATCGCGGCCCTTAGTCTAGGGTACTTTCTCGGTGGGCGCCTAGCGGACAAAAGAGAGCAGCGCGTTGATCTGTCGTTTCTATTTTTGGCATCGGCTCTGGGCGTGGCCGCGACATTTACGATATACGGCGACTTTCTCGCGGGACTGTCGGACAGTCAAATGGACAGTCGTCTGCAAGCTGTCTTGGCGTCACTAGTATTATTTGCTCCAACTAGCTTGGTACTCGGCATGCTGAGTCCATATCTGGCAAAGTTGAATGTCAAATCACTCGAGTCATCAGGTCGAGCGGTGGCGAGTCTGAGCGCCTTAAACTCCATCGGTGGTATCGTTGGTACATTTTTTACGGGCTTTGTGCTGTTCGCTGCCGTCGGTTCTAAAGCGATAATGGTCGGTTTGGTTCTCGCCCTAGTTATGTGTAGCTGGTCGGTTGCTCCGAAACAGCAGCTCCGCATGAGGGCATGGCTCTCAGTAGTCGCACTACTTTTAGTACTCGTACCGCAGGTTATCGATCCGTCAAAGCGTCATATCGATACAGCTTCGGCGCACTATGTTGTGGAGGACTTTGACTCTGGACTCAATAAGATTCGCGTGGTTGCGACCGGGCCAGGCGGCTACCAGTCGGGCATGATATTGGGTGACCGGTCGCAGTTAACATTTTGGTATACCAGAGAAATCGCAAACGTCGTTAGCGGGCGTCAGGAAAAGTCGAGTATCTTGAACCTAGGTGGTGGTGCGTTTGTCCTGCCTAGTTATCTAGCAAATCAATATCCGGGATCGCAGCTCGATGTCGTCGAGATTGACCCGCAGCTGGTCGATATAGCAAAGATCGAGTTTGGATATGTCGAGCGCCCTAACCTGCGCGTCATAGCTGGTGATGCCAGGACGTATGTCAACCAAACTGATGAACGGTACGATATCGTGATAGTCGATGTTTATGGTGATGGCAACATACCATTTACGTTTATGACGGCCGAGTACGGTAGGGCTGTGTATCAGCTCGTAAAGCCCGGGGGTATAGTGCTGGCAAATATAATTGCTGGTCAGTCTGGGGCCTGTAGAGACTTGCTCGACGTGGTTGTGGCACCTTACATAGGTTTCTTTCCTGTAGCGGGATACGTTCAACAGACGGCCGGCGCTCGATCAAATATCGTGGCTATATTTGGCAGTAGTGGGACTGAACTTCCCGAAGCTTACAAGAAATTGGATATCAACGTGGGTGCATTTACTGATGACTTTGCGCCGGTTGAGCCGATCCAGCAGCGCTGCAATGACATGGCGAAAGCCGCCCGATCTGGGTCGTTGTAAATATCAAACATAGAACAGACTAGGGCTGTGATAGATAAAAAATAGAACATTTGGGCTTGTGGTTAAAAAAACCTGTAAAAAGTCTTGCAAACCATATATATAGCGTTTATACTTTTGTTCATACACTACATATGTAGTTGTTCAATAAAAATAAATATACGCAAGCGGAGATTATACCGCACTACTGCTAACGTAGTGTGATTGCTCGCTGGCGGTTCGTGCACATCTGGGGAGGTGGTGCACGGGAAAGACGGGGATAGGCTGCAAATGGAAAATATACATGTCGTCAAACGCGACGGATCGCGCGAGAAATTTGACGCGAACAAGATCAACCTGGCGCTAGTAAAGGCCACCGAAGGCTTACCAGACCAGATCAGCAAAGTCGTGCAGGTCGCAACAGAGCTACAACTAACATTATTCGATGGCATCACCAGCGAAGAACTGGACGAAGCCGTTATTCATACTGCGTTGCAGAACGTAAAGGACGACCCAGACTTTGACAAGATCGCCGCTCGGCTGCTCCTAAAAAATATCTACAAAGATATCCTAGGAGACTACGAGACAGCCGAGGACCTCAAAAAACTGCACGAGCAGAAATTTCCAGGCTATGTTAAAGCCTGCGTCAAAGAAGGCTTGCTCGACGCCCGCATGGCCGACAGCAATGTATTTGATCTAAAGAAGCTAGCCGTTGCCCTCGATCCTCAAAAAGACAACCTCAGTAAATACCTCGGTGTTGTCACTAACAAGAATCGTTACTCACTGCGCAAGCAGAGTGGCAAGCCGCTCGAAGTGCCACAGTTTACGCACATGCGTATCGCTATGGGACTGAGC
>JBARQK010000143.1:0-3462 GCA_049643705.1 Saccharimonadaceae bacterium (SeqCode)
GCGGCCATATCTCGACCGGTATCAACAACTAACATGATGTTATGCTTGCGGATGGCAATATAGCGGCGGATCAAAGTCGAGCCGCTGCGAGCCGTCGCCTTCCAGTCAATATCTTTTATATCATCACCTACAACGTATTCGCGTAAGTCGTCAAAATCCATACTGCGGCCTTTGAAAACCGAACCATATTCGCCCTCTAAAACACCCCTCACCTTTTCATGAGCGTGAATGGCCATTTTGGCTTTTACTTTGACGAGGAGGCTCGGCATGAATTGACTATGGCGCCGTTACAGCATTAAATATAGCGTCGATGATGACTTCTGGATGAACCTGGTCGGCTATCGCTTCAAAGTTCAGAATCATGCGATGACGCAAGATGCTATGTCGCAATAGCTTAACGTCCTCTGGTATGACATAGTCGCGGCCATTGATCAGCGCAAGCGCTTTTGCTACCTGCTGGAATGCGATACTCGCGCGTGGACTGCCGCCATATTGAACGTAATGCGCCATATCAGCAGCGATGTAGCTCGATGGCTGACGGGTCGCCGAAACGATGTTAACTATATAGTTTTTGATTGAATCGTCGATATATACTTCCGAGACTAGGTCCTGCATGTGTAGTATCTCGTCGAGCGATACGTGAGGCAGGTCTTCGGTCCGTGGTTTGCTGCCCAGAACGCCAGACTCGATGCGCTTTAGGATCTCCAGTTCTTCTGGCACGGTTGGATAAGTCAGCACTTCCTTTAATAGAAAGCGGTCCAGCTGAGCCTCTGGTAGCTCGTAAGTCCCCTCTTGTTCGATCGGGTTTTGCGTCGCCAAAACAACGAACGGTTTTGGTAGTTCATATACTTTACCGCCAATACTAGTTTGCTTTTCCTGCATGGCTTCCAGCATAGCGCTCTGCGTTTTGGCACTGGACCGGTTGATCTCGTCGAGCAATACAAAATTGGCATGAACTGGACCTAGCTGAGTACGGAACTCGCCTTTCGAGTAATCATATACTTGCGTACCGATAATATCACTAGGCAATAGATCTGGCGTACACTGGATGCGCTTAAACGTCGCTTCGATCGACTGCGCCAACGTCTGAGCAGCAGTAGTTTTCGCTAGTCCTGGCACACTCTCTAATAGAACATGGCCACCAGTGATCATAGATACGAGTAGCGCTGTGCGTAGGTTTTCTTGACCGACTACGCGCGATTGGAATGCTCTAGTAATCGTAGCGATTGTCTCGGTCGCCTTTCTCAAGTCCTCCGATTCGATCTGACTGTCGCCAGGGTTTTGAAAACCTATCGAAGGTACTGTTACTACGGGCTGTGCGACGGCCTGGAACTGCTGATTAATCGGCTGAGTTTGCGGCCCCACCTGGTTTTGCCAAGGGCCTTGTTGCTGTGGATTCATGTCTTTGTCTTCTCCTGTTTTATAATTATGCCCAGTACTGTGCTATGTTGATTGCCAATGACTGCTTTTCGTCATGCGAATAAGCATCGGCAGCCTCGAAATAATGATCTTCACCCATGAATGAGGTCGGTAGTATGTCGAGGACGTGGGATTGATCGGTGCTGAGGTGAAAAGCCTCTGATACTTCGATCGTCGTATTGCCGACCATGCCATAAACACGCGCTGGCCTGAGTGGCTTCATCATGTGTTTAGCTATCTTTAACTCTAAACCATGCATCATTACATCGCCGACCAATATCACGTTTCGGCCATTCAAGATGTGCGGATCGGTTACGCCGTGGTGTTGATTCATAACTTTATTGAGGCGACTCATGGCCGAACGCTTTTCCTGCTCTATAGTCGACATGAACTCTTGGACGATATAATCATACTCGCTAGTCGTGATGTCGGGATGTAAACAGAAATCACCATTCTGCGTCAAGGCGCCTAATAATTTTGTGCGGTCGAGCGGATTTACCAATGGCTCATAGAACAACGGTAGAATCCAAGCGCGTAGTTTTATCGCCATCGCGATACTGACCATCATCGATGATTGCTTTAGGCTAACAATGATAGCATCAGTCCCCTTGATGTCTATCAGATTATCGGCGAGCTTATCACCGAGTGACATCCGATCATTGAAATACATATACCCCTTTTATAAATTTCACCTATAATTATAGTCGGTTATGCTCATTTATCGCAACCCTTAGTCACTAACAATTGCCCTATCCTACCTATGCTATAATCACATCACAATATGAACAATGAATCTGAAACCAACAAGTCAGAACAACCAGCCACGACTAGCCAGTTTAGTGACAGGACGATCGAACCTATATCTACAGAAATGTCGGATAATGACAATATAAAGCAATACAGTTCGATACCGACAGTACGGGCAAAGACTGCGCCCGAACAAAATCCGAATAAACCTGGCGAAGAGCTAATAGTTGATACATCGTATGATGGGCGAATCCGTCCAGGTATCGTCTTGGTTGCGATTGTACTATTGTTAGCGAGCGCTCCTACTATAAGTATGTTGATAGGAATTATTACTAGCATTGCATTCGGTGGGGCTAGCTACGCTTATTGGCTATCCGGCGGAAGCTGGTTCAACAATGCCGTTTACCTCATATCGATCGTTGCCTTCGTATCTGCCATCGGACTACTTCTGCGCTATAAATGGTCACTAGCCGCTAGCGTGATCTCAATGGCTGCGTATGTCGCCATGAATGTATATTTTCTATCACGAGTCATGCTCGAATCTGGACTATTGTCCGGGATGAGCTACGCTTCTCTAGGTATATTACTTTTCTACCCCGTCTATATCATCATATATGGAGCTGGTGTCGTCTATTTGCTACGACCGAGAGTCAGAGCTATGTTTTACTAAAACATCCTTCATCAATAAGATAATCCCTAGATGCTTTAATAATCTAAATTAACCTCACTTTGCATGTCAAAGTGAGACAAACCACCGGAGTAGCTTTATCCCGCAATGAACCTTACTAAGCCACTACTTTGTGGTCTACGGAACTCGCGCCGACAAGTCTGTCGGGCACAAACATCCTCGGCCAGCAAAGTAGTGGCTCACTAAAGTTCTTTGGGGATTCCAGATACCCCGGACCCCGGAAGGGCTCGATATCATTTCAGGCTACAGCTAGTTGGTTTGCAAGGCCGGGCCTCGCAAACAGCAAAAATGTGTTGTGGTATGATTTTGGTGTTTTGGCATTTTGATATTTTGATATTTTTTGCGTTTTAATTCATTTCTGATACTTGATACTTGATGCTAGTGCTCATGAGATTGGTCCTCAGGCATCTGGAAGAGCCGGGAGATAGTACAAACTAAAACTCTAGCGAAGCGAGGATGTTTGAGCCATATCATCCGACATGGTGAGTTCCGTAGCTTCCAGAGATATGAGTTTGTACTATCTCACCGCGGACTGAAGCAGCCCAGGAGTTTTAGCTTCCTTTTGCGGTCAAAAGGAAGGGATAAAGAGATTAAACCTGTAGTATTTG